>NZ_JAEPRP010000099.1:0-460 GCF_016652895.1 Ensifer sp. SSB1 | reverse complement strand
GCGTTGGTTTTCTCTTCATGTCACGCGACCAGGAGCAGTTCGGCGATATCTGGGACGTCATCCAGGCGATGGGTGCGGCCGGCGTCAAGCTTTACTCCACCAGCGAAGCGATCCTGGAGCGTGTTGCCGACGGTCGTTTCGTTCTCGGCTACAATATCCTCGGATCCTACGCGGCAGACTGGGCGGCGCGCCATCCGGACGTCGGGATTGTGCTGCCCAAGGACTACACGGTGGTGATGTCGCGAATTGGCCTTGTGCCACAGGCCTCAGCCTCTCCAGACCTTGGACGCCGCTATCTCGAATTCTTCATGTCCAAGGAGGGCCAGACAATCATGGCGCGCGAACTGCAGATTGCCGCCGTCAGCCCCGAGGTCGCTGGCGAGAATACCGCAAACACCATGCAAGAGATACTCGGCGCTCAATTGCGGCCGGTTCCCGTCAGCCCCGGCCTGATGGTCTA
>NZ_JAEPRP010000009.1:18151-86304 GCF_016652895.1 Ensifer sp. SSB1 | reverse complement strand
TCGCCCGCTTCAAGCCCTGACGGCATCATGAGGAGGGAGCATCGCGCGATGCTCCCTTCTCTCTTTTCCGCATCCACGCCATCGGCTACACCAAAGCGAAAGCAATGGGAGTATTCGGAAAATGGCAAAGGTTGCATTCATCGGTCTCGGCGTGATGGGGTATCCCATGGCCGGCCACCTCAAGGTCCGCGGCGGACACGAACTGACGGTCTATAATCGCACCTTCGCCAAGGCCGAGAAATGGGCTGCCGAATTCGGCGGTCGCGCGGCACGCACGCCGGCCGAAGCCGCCGACGGCGCCGACTTCGTCTTCTGCTGCGTCGGCAATGACGACGACCTGCGCTCGGTAACGACAGGCAAGGACGGCGCCTTCGAAACGCTTGGCACCAACGCTGTCTTCATCGACAACACCACCGCTTCCGCCGAGGTCGCCCGCGAACTCTACGAAGCGGCGAAGGCCCGCAACGCCCACTTCGTCGACGCGCCGGTCTCCGGCGGCCAGGCGGGTGCCGAAAACGGCGTTCTGACGGTCATGTGCGGCGGCGAAGAGCCAGCCTTCGATCGCGCCAAGCCGGTCATCGAGGCCTTTGCCCGCATGGTCGGCCTGATGGGGCCGGCCGGCGCCGGCCAGATCACCAAGATGATCAACCAGATCTGCATCGCAGGCCTCGTCCAGGGGCTCGCCGAGGGCATCCACTTCGGCAAGAAGGCAGGCCTCGACATCGAGAAGGTCGTCGACGTCATCTCCAAGGGTGCTGCCGGCTCCTGGCAGATGGAAAACCGCCACAAGACGATGAATGCCGGAAAGTACGACTTCGGCTTCGCCGTCGACTGGATGCGCAAGGATCTCGACATCGTGCTGGCCGAAGCCCGCCGCAACGGCGCCAAGCTGCCGGTGACGGCCCTCGTCGATCAGTTCTACGGCGACGTGCAGGAGATGGGCGGCAATCGCTGGGATACGTCGTCGCTGCTTGCCCGCCTCGAAAAATGAGCCTCGGCCCATCCTCGACCGCAGGCGAGGTCATCGCTCACCTGCGGTCGCTCGGCTCTGAAGACAATCTCGCCGGCATGGCGCGCTTCGGTATTGTCACTGAAGCCGCTCTCGGGCTCTCCAATGTCGAGCTGCACAAGGTCGCACGGCTGGTGAAGACTGATCACCACCGGGCGCTGGAACTCTGGCAGTCCGGTATCCGCGAAGCGCGCATCCTCGCTGCCTTTACTGCCGACCCGAAAGCGCTGACACTGGAAGAGGCGCGCCGCTGGGCGGAAGATTGCAATTCCTGGGAAGTCGTCGACACCGTTGCCGACCTCTTCGTCACCGCGCGCTTCGAGCGCGAACTGATCCCTGAGTTCGCAGCCGACGAACGAGAGTTCATCCGACGCATCGCGTTTGCGATGATCGCCACGGCCGCAGTCCACCTGAAGAAGGAACCGGATGCGATGCTCATGGACTGGTTGCCGTTGATCGAGCGGCACGCAACGGACGATCGGAACTTCGTCAAGAAGGCGGTCAACTGGGCGCTCAGGCAGATCGGCAAGCGCAATGCGGCCTGCCATGGTCCGGCGCTGGCGCTCGCTGAACGCCTGGCCGAAAGCTCGAGCCGCGCCGCCCGCTGGACGGGCAAGGACGCGGTCAGGGAGCTTGGGAGCGACAAGGTGCTGGCACGGCTAGGCCTTGATCCAAGCCGCGCCCGCTAGCGCAGTCGCTCAATCCTCCGAGGATTTCGCCTGGTCGATCATCATGTAATCGAGCGGCAGTTCGGTGGTGTACTTGATCTGCTCCATGGCAAATGCGGAGGAGACGTCTCGGATCTCGATCTTGGCGATCATGCGCTTGTAGAACGCATCGTAGGCGGCGATATCTGGCACGACCACGCGCAGCAGATAGTCGACGTCGCCGCTCATGCGGTAGAACTCGACCACCTCGGGAAATTCGGACACGACCTCGGAGAAGCGGCGAAGCCATTCCATCGAGTGCGAATTCGTGCGGATCGACACGAAAACCGTGACCTTCGTGTTGATCTTCACCGGGTCAAGAAGGGCGACGCGGCGACGGATGACGCCGTCCTCTTCCATCTTCTGGATACGCCGCCAGCACGGCGTGGTCGAAAGCCCCACCTTCTTGGCAAGGTCGGCAACGGCCAGCGTGGAATCCTCCTGCAGCAGGCGCAGGATTTTGCGGTCTAGGCGGTCCATGAAAGTCCCTCTCGAATTATTTTTCCCTCTATAGCGCGAAATTGGTGAAGATAAAGAAAATTGTTTCAGGCGGTGAGCGTCACCACCCGCTCCCGCAGGAACGGCAGCACATCCGCCTCGAACCAGGGATTGCGCTTCAGCCAGGCGGTATTGCGCCAGCTCGGATGCGGTAATGGAAGGATGGTGGGGTCGGCGTTGCGCAGCGCATAGCGCCGCCAATCCTTCACCGTTTCGGTCATCGATTTCGGGCGGGCAGGCCCGATGTGCCAACGCTGTGCATAATGACCGATCGCCAGCACCAGTTCGACCTGTGGCATCTGCTCCATGACCCGCTGCCGCCACAAGGGCGCGCATTCCCGACGCGGCGGCAGGTCGCCGCCATGTGCGTCGTAGCCCGGAAAGCAGAAGCCCATCGGCACGATTGCGAACTTCGCCGGGTCGTAGAAGGTTTCGCGGTCCACCCTCAGCCATTGCCGAAGCCGATCGCCGGACGCGTCGTTAAAGGGCAACCCGCTTTCGTGCACGCGAAGTCCCGGAGCCTGCCCGGCAATAAGGATACGCGCGGTCGTCGAGATCACCGCCACCGGCCGCGGCTCATGCGGCAAGCGGTCGTCGGCGCCGCGCAGCGGATTGTCGCGACAGATGCGACAGGCGGCGATCTCGGCCCGCAGCCGTTCCAGGTCTGGCAGATCATCTTCAGGCATCGGCGATACCTGCAAACAAGGCGGTCAGCTGCTCCAGCAGCCAGCGCCTGATCGTCTCGAGCCAACCATCGACCAGATGCGGCCCCTCATCCGGATGACCATTCGTGCGGCGCCATTCCTGCGGTGTTGTGAAAGTGCCGACCCAGATGCCGCGCTGGTCTTTCTCCGCCCGCGCCTCTTCCGCCTGATAGCGCCCATAGCTGACCGCATAACCCGACAGCACCATCTCACGACCGATATCCCGCCCGCCTGCCTCGCATGTGCCGAGGTCGCGACCGTATCGATCCCGCCCATGGAAGCGGCAGCGGACGTCGCCCGCAGAAATCAGGGCTCTCAAACGATCGCGTGCCTGGCGGCCACAATCCCAGGTCTCGCCGGCGCGCTCGCAGCTCTGGTCGAGTTCCGGCGCATCGATCCCCTCGATGCGGATGCGCTTTCCGTCAAGCCGAAGACTGTCGCCATCGCTTGCGATCGCGGCTCCGCGCGCCTCACCGGTCGTGGCCCGCTCCCCCACGGGGAGCTTGTCGGCATAGTAGGCGACAATCGAAAGCAGCAGGAGGATGATCCATCCGCTGAGCATGCCGCCACGCCCGGCAGATCGCGATCGGCCCGTAGACCCTACGCTTCGCCCGCCTGTGAAGCGGTATCTCGTTCGGCCCGATTTCACGCTTCCCTGCACCTCTACTGTTGCGCACGCTGAATCTGGGGGCGAGACAACGTCATAAACATCGACGATTCCAAAAGCTTAGAGACAATAGCTCATGCGATGAGCGTCACTTTCGGCAAAAAGACACCACCGCGCCATAATGGTTGTCGAATCCTTCACACACGGCAGCAACTTCTTAAGGATTGCTCACTAGACTGCAACGAAACCATAACCTTTGCATAAGAGCATGAGTATCGCCGCCAGCACCTCGACAGATAAGATTATTGTCGACAAGTCGCGAAACCATCGAAACAAGGCAGTTTCGAGGACGGTTCGCGCGACGCGCGAACGGCTGCAAACGGGCTCGTCCGTACCTTCGGGGTTCGAGCGCGAGATGCTCAACCTCTACATCGAATCTGCCCTCCACAGCGCCATCGCCATACCGCTGCTCGTGACGCTGATTGCGGCCGTCGGTGTCTATCTCTCCGGCAGCCTCGGCATCGTCCTCTGGGCCTTGATGACCCTCTCGGCGCATGCCGTGACGCTCGTGCTGGCGAGGAAGGCACGCAAGAAGGACATCGTTGCGGAGAAGGTCCCGGTCTGGCGCCGGCGTTTCCTCTTCGGCCAGGTCCTGATGGGCCTCTGCTGGGCGGCCTTCGTCGCTCAGGATTGCGCCGCATGCGGCGATGTCCGCTTCGGCTTCTTCGAAGGCACCGCTCTGCTCTTTGCGCTCGCGGCCACCGCCATGGGCACATTCCTGCTCCGCAATGCGCTTCTGTGCACCTTTACGCCGGTTATCGCCGCACTCGCATTCGCCGCGCTGACGACCGGCAATCCGATCTATATCGGTCTGACGGGCATCATCTCGCTGTCGATGCTGTTCCTGGTGTTCATGACCGACCGCATGAACCGCGCCAATGTCCACATACTCTCGGTTCAATCGGAAAAGGACGACCTGATCGCCGAGCTCGAAGTTGCAAAGTCGATGTCGGACGAAGCCCGGCGCAGGGCGGAGGAAGCGAACCTTGCCAAGTCGCGCTTCCTCGCCTCCATGTCGCATGAGCTGCGCACGCCGCTGAACGCCATCCTCGGCTTCTCCGAGGTGATGTCGACTGAGGTCCTGGGTCCGCTCAGCAACCCGACCTACAAGGAATACACCAACGACATCCATCGCTCCGGCGAGCATTTGCTGAACCTCATCAACGAGATCCTCGACCTGTCGCGTATCGAAGCCGGTCGCTACGATCTGAACGAGGATGCGGTCAGCCTTGTCGAAATCGCCGAGGATTGCGTCGGCATGGTGCAACTGCGGGCGCGCGCCAAGAACATCACCATCCACTCGCAGTTCGAAGTCGGCATGCCCTCGGTCTGGGTTGACGAGAAATCGATGCGTCAGGTCATCCTCAACCTGCTGTCCAATGCGGTGAAGTTCACCAGTGCCGGTGGCGAAGTCACCTTCAAGGTCGGCTGGACCGCCGGCGGCGGACAGTATCTCTCGATCAAGGACAACGGTCCGGGCATCCCCGAAGAGGAAATCCCGATCGTGCTGTCGGCATTCGGTCAGGGCTCCATCGCCATCAAGAGCGCCGAACAGGGCACCGGCCTCGGCCTGCCGATCGTCCAGGCCATTCTCGCCAAGCACAATGGCGAATTCATCCTGCGCTCAAAGCTCAGGGAAGGCACGGAGGCAATCGCCATCCTGCCGGCCCGCCGTGTGCTCGAAAGCCTGCCGGCGGTCGAGGACGTTGCCGCTCCCGTGCGCCGTCGCAAGAGCTTCGCCTGATCCATGTTCATTGAAACGCCACGCCTCAGGCTTCGGCCCTGGGAAGAGCGCGACATTGCGCCCTTTGCGGCCGCCAACGCCGACCCTGAGGTGCGCCGCTACTACTTTCCCGACATTTTGACGTTACAAGAGACGGCTGCGATGGTTGCCGACTGCGACGCGCACCTGCGCAGGCGCGGCTTCGGATTCGTGGCGGTCGAACGCAAGGTGGACGGAGCCCTGATCGGCGGTCTCGGCCTTTCCCATGCCGGAGACGAGATCCCCGGCGGCCCGCATGTCGAAATCGGATGGATCCTTGCCCGCCCCTACTGGCGGCAGGGATATGCGCTCGAAGCGGCGAGCGCCTGCCTGCGCCATGCCTGGTCAGCACTCGGGCTTACGGAAATCATCGGCTACACTTCGCGTATCAACGAACCGTCGCGTGCCCTCATGGAAAAGCTCGGCATGCGCGCGGACCCGGCGGAAGATTTCGACGACGTAACGGTGCCTGAGGGCAATCCCCTGCGTCCGCACGTGCTCTATCGGATAAAGTCGATCGATCGCCGCTGACGGTTCAGTTCAGGAAGCCGTCGACGATCACGACGTAGCCGGCATAGACGGCGTTGGCGACGATCAGGCAGAGGCAGGCGAAGGAACCGAGGTCCTTGGCGTTCTTGCCCATTTCCGAGATCTCCGGCGACACGCGGTCGACGATTTCCTCGATCGCCGTGTTGATCGCCTCGAAGGCCATCATCAGGAGGAACAGGATCGCCATCGCGACATATTGGAAGAAGGTCGCGCCAACGATGACAAAGGCAACCACGGCGATGCCGAAGGCGATCAGTTCATGGCGGAAGGCAGCCTCGCTGATCAGCCGTTTCGCGCCGCCCAGCGAATAGCTGGCGGCAGCGAAGAGATGGCGAATGCCGGTCTGCTTCTCGACGGGACCCGTCTGTCCAATACGGTGCGTGGTGTTCTTGGCGTCCATTTCTTCTCGACTGGCTTGAAACTGCGCTTGCTTCGACATCGTGAATGAGGCGAATGCAAGGCGTTTCGCGGTTGCAGGGGCCCAAGACGACAGTTAGGGCTGCATGTGCGCTTTGGATAGGCGAGAAGCACGCGACCATCAAGGCCCGTCACACGCTGGAATGGTGCGCGCGACAGGCATTCGACAGCAATTGGCCGGCTTTGCCGTGAAAGCCGGCCGTACCTTGATCATTCCTTGTTGCTGACACCCGCCTGCGCAAACGTCGCCATGCCGCTGTGGCAGGCAGCTGCCGCCTTGACGATGCCGGCGGCAAGGGCAGCCCCCGTCCCTTCGCCGAGCCGCATGCCGAGCGCCAGCAGCGGCGTCTTGCCGAGCTTCTCGATCGCGCGGATATGGCCCGGTTCGCCCGAGACATGGCCGATCAGGCAGTGATCGAGTGCGGACGGATTGGCCGCCTTCAGGATCGACGCTGCCGCAGTCGCAACGTAGCCGTCGATGATAACCGGAACCTTCTGAACACGTGCCGCAAGGATGGCACCCGCCATCGCCGCGATCTCGCGACCGCCGAGACGGCGCATCAGCTCGAGCGGGTCGGAAAGGTGATCGCGATGCAGTGCCACCGCCTTCTCGACCGCCGCAATCTTGCGCTTCAACACTTCGCCTTCGGAGCCGGTACCCGGACCCACCCATTCCTCGGCCGTGCCGCCATAGAGGCCGAGATTGATCGCGGCCGCGATCGTGGTGTTGCCGATGCCCATTTCACCGATGCAGAGAAGGTCCGTGCCACCGGCAACCGCCTCCATGCCGAAGGCCATCGTCGCGGCGCAATCCCGCTCGGAGAGTGCCGCTTCCTCGGTGATATCGCCGGTCGGGTATTCGAGTGCCAGGTCGAAGACCTTGAGGCCGAGGTCGTGACTGACGCAGATCTGGTTGATCGCAGCACCGCCGGCGGCGAAGTTCTCGACCATCTGGGCCGTGACGGAAGACGGGAACGGGGTGACGCCCTGGCGGGTGACGCCATGGTTGCCGGCAAAGATCGCCACCAGCGGCCGGTTGACCGCTGGCGCCTTTCCGGTCCAGGCAGCGAGCCAGAAGGCGATTTCTTCGAGACGCCCGAGCGCGCCCGGCGGCTTCGTCAGCTGCGCATCCCGCTCCCGCGCGGCGACCAGCGCAGCCGAATCCGGCCCCGGCAGGTTACGCAACAATTCGCGGAAATCATCAAACGGCAGGCCGCTGGCACTCATGCTGGGAATCCTTGCATCATCGTGAATCTCCGTTCCTCATAGAGGGCGTGGAATTTTCGGGCAACGGCATTTGCGCCAATCCGCGTCGCCGGAGCATGATCCGTGACGGGATGGACGATTCGACGCACCGCGGTTCTCGATGCTCATCCCGCTCTCCCTTGCGGGCGGCTGTGACATCTGCGATTGCCGCTGAGGGCCAGATCTTTGGAGGGGCCATGGGCTTTCTGGGCGATTTCTGTGACGACGTGGCGCGCTCGATCGGCTTCCTGAGCCGCATCCCCATGCCGGGGCGCCACTTCGTCGGATATGACGGTCGGCTGGACCGGGCCGTGCGCGCCTTCCCGCTCGCGGGCATCGTGATCGTCCTGCCGTCTGCGGCCGCTGCCAGCGCCATGATCGCACTCCATGTGAGTTCGCTCTTTGCCGCCTTCGTAGTCGTCGCCATCCAGGCGCTCCTGACCGGCGCGCTTCACGAGGACGGACTTGGCGATACGGCCGACGGTTTCGGCGGCGGACGCGACCGCGACGCGGCGCTCATCATCATGAAGGACAGCCGCGTCGGCAGCTACGGCGTCGTCGCGCTCATTCTCTCCTTCGGTCTGCGCGTCTCGGCGCTCGCCTCGATCCTGCCGCTGTTCACGCCCTCGGGCGCCGGCATGACGATCCTCGGCGCTGCAGCACTCAGCCGCGCCGCCATGGTCTGGCACTGGTCGAGCCTGCCGCCTGCCCGGCGCGACGGTGTTGCGGCCGCAGCCGGCGAGCCGGACCCGGCAGCCACGCGCTTCGCCCTTGGCTTCGGCCTGATTGCGGCCATGCTGCTCTTCTACTTCGCCCGGGTCCCGGCTCTCGGCCTGATCGCCGCGCTGCTCGCCGTCTTCGTCGCGGTCAAGGGGTTCGGTCGGATCGCCACCCGCAAGATCGGCGGCCACACCGGCGACACGATCGGCGCCACGCAGCAACTCACAGAAATCGCGGTGTTGGGTGCCCTTGCGCTGACCGTGTGAAACATCGATATATCAAGGGGAAAATAGAGCAAGGCCATGGAATCTCCCTGCATTCTCGTCTGTTCGATCGATGACAAGACCGGCTACTGTTTCGGCTGCGGCCGCACGCGCGATGAAATCGGCCGCTGGACGCTGTACACCGATGCCGAACGCCGGGCGATAATGACCACGCTAGCCGACCGGCTTGAGACGGTCGAACGCAAGCCCCGGCGCGAAACGCGCCGCAGCCGCATGGCGAGGGAACGCGGCCAAGCATGACCCGTCTCTTCATCCTGCTCTCGATCCTGGCCATCGGTCTCATCCTGCTGATCGTCAACCATGATGCCGGCCGCACCATGGGCCTTGCCAACGACGACTTCGGCAGGCTCGTGTCGCTGGGCGCCATCGCCACGCTGATCGGCGCCGGCGTTGTGCAGAACCGTCACCGTTTCGGCGAAGGGCTGCGCCAGGTTGCCATTTGGCTCCTCATCACGCTCGCCCTCGTCTCGGCCTATGTCTACCGCTTCGAGCTGCAGGGCTTCGGCAATCGCCTGCTTGCCGGCCTCGTTCCCGGCCGCGCGACCGTGATCACCGACAGCGAAGGCCAGCAGGAAGTGGTGCTGCACAAGATGCTGAACGGCCACTTCGAAACCGGTGCAATGGTCAACGGCAAGGATATCAGCATGCTGGTCGACACCGGCGCCAGCAGCATCGCGCTGACCTACGAGGATGCCGAACGGATCGGTCTCGACCCGGAAAACCTCAGCTACATCGTCACCGTCATGACGGCCAACGGCCGCGCGCAGGCCGCGCCCGTCATGCTCCAGGAAATCTCCGTCGGCCCCATCACCCGCCGCAACATCGGCGCGACAGTGGCCGCCAAGGGGCGGCTCGACCAGAGCCTGCTCGGCATGAGCTTCCTGTCGACGCTGGAGATGCTGCAGATGCGCACCGACGAGTTGCGCCTGCGCGACTGACCGGTCGATCGCGCTGGGCACACCTCCGCCCTTTCGGGCCAAGAGACGAAACCACGGACACGAGAGGGCACCTCATGGATTTCATGCGACTGTTGAAGTCGATCGAGGAACTCCTATACGAACTCGTCTGCTGGCTGCTCTTCTATCCGCTGACCATGTGGCGCACGCTTCGCCGCCCGCAGGCGATGATGCGCTACGCCGACGTCGAGCTTGGTGACGAGGTGCCCGATCAATATTCGGACGCGCTGAGCCCGCCGCTGTTTCTGCTGATCACGCTGCTCCTGGCGCACGCAATGGAACTCGGCCTCGTCAGGCAGGCTGCTCCCTGGTCGGCAACGTCGCTGCTCGCTTCCGATTCCAACCTGCTGATGTTTCGTGCCGTCGCCTTCAGCATCCTGCCCTTGCTGATGGCGGTGAAGCTGCTGCGCCACAAGGGCGCCAAGCTGACGCGCGACACGCTGCGCCCGCCCTTCTTCAGCCAATGCTACGCCACGGCCCCCTTTGCCTTCGCGATCAGCCTGGGCGGCCAATTGCTGTTGGCAGGGCACAATGCGTTTACGCCCGTCGGCGCCGTCTTCGTGGCCGCCTCGATCGTATGGTACATCGTAGCCGAGACGCGCTGGTTCATGGCCGACCTCGGGCTTTCCGCTGCGCGGGCGCTTCTCCACGTCGTCGTGACGATCCTTCAGGCCCTGCTTGCGATGGTTGTCGCCAGCGCCATCATTGCCTATGCGAGTGGAGCGGTTCGGGTGCCGGCACTCTGACGGCCGCTGGCCGTCAATTTCTCAAGCGATAACCGGTGCGGAAGATCCATGCGAGGATCGTCATGCAGGCCGTCAGGAAGGCGAGGATGATCACCGCGCTGAAGATCGGGTTGACGTCGGACACCTCGAAGAAACTCCAGCGGAAGCCGCTGATCAGGTAGAGCACCGGATTGAAGTGGCTGACCGCCTGCCAGAAGGGTGGCAGCATCTTGATCGAATAGAAGCTACCGCCAAGGAAGACGAGCGGCGGGATCACCAACATCGGGATCAGGTTCAGCTGCTCGAAATCCTTTGCCCAGATGCCGATGATGAAGCCGAACAGGCTGAAGGAAATGGCCGTCAGCACGAAGAAGAATATCATGACGAACGGATGCGCGATCGTCAGGTCGACGAACAGCGAGGCCGTCAAGAGGATGATCGTCCCGATCATCAGCCCCTTGGTCGCCGCCGCGCCGACGTAGCCGAGCACGATCTCGAGCATCGAGACCGGCGAGGACAGGACCTCGTAGATCGTACCGGTGAATTTGGGGAAGTAGATGCCGAAGGAGCCGTTGCCGATGCATTGGGTCAAAAGCGTCAGCATCATCAGTCCGGGGGTGATGAAGGCGCCGTAGGAAACGCCGTCGATCTCCTGGATCCGCCCGCCGATCGCAGCGCCAAAGACGATGAAATAGAGCGAGGTCGAGATGACCGGCGACACGACGCTCTGCAACAATGTCCGGCGGGTGCGGGCCATCTCGAAGAAATAGATCGACTTGATCGCTTCGATGTTCATCGCCCTGCCCCCACGATTTCGACGAAGATGTCCTCCAGCGAGCTTTGCCGCGTGGAGATGTCCTTGAGCCTGATACCGGCTTCAGCCAAGGCGGCCAGAAACGCGGTGATCCCGGTGCGTTCGGCGCTCGTGTCGTAATCGTAGATCAGACAATGGCCGTCCCCCTCGAGCGTCAGATTATAGTCGGACAGCGTTTCGGGAACCCCGTCCAGCGGATGGGCGAGATCGACGCGCAACTGCTTGCGCCCGAGCTTCGACATCAGCGCGACCTTGTCTTCGACCAGCAGAATCTTGCCGCCATTGATGACGCCGATGCGATCGGCGATTTCTTCCGCCTCTTCGATGTAGTGCGTCGTCAGGATGATCGTGACGCCGGAGGCACGCAACCGCTCGACCACCTCCCACATGCTCTTGCGCAGATTGACGTCGACACCGGCCGTCGGTTCGTCGAGGAAGAGTACCCGCGGCTCGTGCGACAACGCCTTGGCGATCAGCACGCGTCGCTTCATGCCGCCCGAAAGCTCGCGCAGCATGTTGTCCTTCTTGTCCCAGAGCGAAAGGTCCTTCAGCACCTTCTCGATATGGGCCGGATTAGGCTTCTTGCCGTGCAGCCCGCGGGAGAAGGAGACTGTGTTCCACACGGTTTCGAAGGCATCGGTCGTCAGTTCCTGCGGCACGAGCCCGATCATCGCGCGGGTCTCGCGAAAGTCGCGTACCACGTCATGGCCGCCAACAGTGACCGTTCCGCCGCTCGGATTGACGATGCCGCAGATGATGGAGATCAGGGTCGTCTTGCCGGCGCCGTTCGGGCCGAGCAGCGCCAGGATCTCGCCTTCCTCGATATCGAGGCTGACGCCCTTCAACGCCTGGAACCCGGAGGCATAGGTCTTCGACAGATTGGAAACGGAAACGATAGGCGCCATGAAGCTGATCCGGTGCGGGGGCGAAGTCGGCAGGTTTCGCCTATATGGGGCAATTGATTGCGATTTGCAGCCTACCGGATGGAAAAAACAAGGTGACGCTTTGTCAATGCGGCTGCGACAGGCGGGTCCCCGCCCCGGCGCCGCCGGCCGTTTGCGTGGGCTTGCGCGCCACCAGCCGGTCGTGGATCAGCATCCCGGCCACCATCGCCGCCACGAAAAGCATCGTCGCCGGCAGGCCGAGCGACAGCGATGCGAGTGCCGGGCCCGGGCAAAGGCCAACCAGTCCCCAACCGACGCCGAAGATTGCCGAGCCAACAATCAGTCGCCTGTCGATGACCCGGTTGTCCGGCAAATGGAAGGTTTCGTCGAACAAAGGTCGTTTGAGACGGCGTGTCAGCAGGACGCCGAGCGCAGAAACCAGGACGGCGCCGCCAAGCACGAAGGCAAGGCTTGGGTTCCAGTTGCCAGTGACATCCAGGAACGCCCGCACCCGCGCGGGATCGAGCATGCCCGACAGCGAAAGACCAAAACCGAACGCGAGGCCGGAGACGAGCGTCGCCGCAAGGCGGAAAACTGCACCGTTCATCCGACCAGGCCCATGACGAAGACCGTGACGATCGCCGCGCCCATGAAGGTGGCGACCGCCGCCATCGAACGCCGCGACAGCCTTGCAAGCCCGACGACGCCGTGGCCGCTGGTGCAGCCGGAGCCCATGCGGGAGCCGAAGCCGACCAGCAGGCCGCCGGCCACCAGCAGCGGCCAGGATGACGTGACCGTCACCGCCGGCCAGGTGCCGAAGACGAGATGAAAGACCAACGGCCCTGCCATCAGCCCCAGCACGAACAACGCCCCGGTGGAGGCCTGCACGCCTTGCAGCAGACGTCCAGCGATACCGCTGATCCCAGCCACCCGACCATTCGCCACCATCAGGATCGCTGCCGAGAGGCCGATCAACAGCCCGCCCGCCAGCGCATTCCCGTATTCACTCATGTTTTGGAACCATCCCGACAGAAGATCTGATAGAGCGCGCCAACGAGACGCGCCACCTTGTCGTGGCTAAGCCGATAGAAAACCTGCTTGGCCTGCCGACGCGTCGAGACAATGCCGGCATCGCGCAGCACGGTCAATTGCTGCGAGAGGGTCGGCTGACGAATGCTCAAGCTTTCTTCCAGTGCCGCCACCGAGTGTTCGCCCTCCAGCAAGGCGCTCACGATCAGCAGTCGATTTCGGTTGGCGAGAGTTCTCAGGATTTTCGAAACTTCGCCGGCGTGCGCGGCCATATCCGTGCGCACCCCCGGAAATTGCATAACAGTTCCCATAGTCTCCTCCTGTCGTTGCCCTAGGAGTGTGTAGTGCCCCAATGCTTGCCGTGGCTTGCCGACCACTATCCATGATTGTTATACCAAAAAATATAATATCGTATTACTTATTAACAAACCAGACAAAACATGACCGCGCTATCAGCGCTATCCCCCCTTACCTGTCCGTTGACTGTCAAATCATATAGAAAATTCAGTTCGTTACAACGCAACCGCAACAAATGCGAAAACGCCATATTTGGGGCAACCGGCCGGACAACTTCAGTCAACCATGAAACTTCTGGTATAGTGTCCCGAAATGCGAGCCTGCGATGACACTACGGGGTCCTCGGCCGGAACGCCTGATGAGTTCCGACGTGGATGCAGGCTTCAACCGTTACCCGGCGAAAGATCCACAAAATGGATCGTCGCCAGTCGTCTGCCCTGTCACGAAACGGTGACGGACTTCGAGCAATTTGCTCGCGCGGCGCGATATCGCCCTTTGATTTGCGTTCGTGATTTGCAAACCGGAGCCTCCCCCTTTTGCTCCGGTTGTTGGGCCGGCCTCCCCGCCGGCCTCTTTTTTTGCCCGCTTTCGGCATGCAGGACCGCAGGAACAAGGTGCCGCGCTTCAGCCGTCAATCACAGTGGCGATAGCCGGTCTTGCGCGTTCTCAGATCGAAGTGGAAATGGTCCTTGTGGAACGGGTCGCTGCCCGGCCCAAGCACGGTGTTGAAATACTTGCAGCTATCGGAGCGCACGGCCTTCAGGAGACCGCGCTCGCGGAACGCGAAGAAGCCCTTCTTGCGAACATCGATTTCCTTGCCGTTCTTCAGCACGAACTTGCCGACATCGATGGCATTGCCGTGTGCGTGTTCGGACATGGGGTTGCCGCGGCGGGAGTTCATCGTGCGGCAGGAATAGCCGCCAAGCGGCTTGATGGTCTGGACACCCGACCAGTAGCGGTAGCGGGAGGATGGCGCGAGTTCGTATTTCACCCACTTGGCGAAGGCCTCGGTCACCTCGCAATTGAGCTTGACCGCCGGCTTCACGCCAATACCGCCGGAGAGGCCGCTGAGCTCGATCGGATAGTCGATGCCACAGGACGGCCCGTTGCTGATACGCGGGATGTCGCGAAAGACGACGCCGAGCTTCTTCAGGCGCTGGCGGCAAGAAATCTCCGAAGCCGGCATCTGGCCGGTATACTCGGGCGCCGACATCGGGTTGCGGACCCGCGGCAGGAACGCGACCTGTTGTGGCTCCTGCGCCCTTTGCACGGCACGCTGCTCCGCCATCGCGCGTGCCCGCTGGGCGTCTTCGGCCGCAGCCTTCTCGGCAGAAAGCGGTGGCAGATCGGGATCATAGCCAAGGTTCGCCTCGGACGCGGCCGCGCCTGCGGATGCGCGACCGAGCTGGCGCACATTGTCTTCGCCTATGCCGCCGACCACCGGCTGGCTGGCATTGCCCTCGGCGATCTCGTTGCTCTGCTCTTCCGCCAGGCCGACGACCGGCTGCTCGACGCCGAGCATGGCATCCATGTTGACGCCCTCATCGGGAATGGCAGTGGAACCCGCATTCGCCGGCTGCGCGCCGGAGGAGACCGCCTCGTCGCTGTCGATCATCGGCAGAGACCGCCGCGTTTGTTCCGGCGCGGCCTGCGCCGGCGCAGCATAGCCGCGGGTGCCATTGCTCATCGAACTCGACGTTGCGGCGGGATAGGCGGCCACTTCTTCCTGCGGCACCGCATCGACGGGCACCGGCCCGATCGAGCCGACCCGGGAGCCGCCATCGATCCGTCCGGGCGGCGAAAGCGCGTCATCGGTCGAACAGGCGACAAGCGACAGTGAAAGAACGAGTGCCGTCAGCGGGCGATGGAGACCGGTAACATACGTCATACCGAACTGCGCCTTCCTCCAAACGGTCAAAGAGACCGTCATTCATCACCCCGCCGCCCCCGCAGCGGCGCACCCACCGGCACGCAAAGATCGCTGCAGCACATCGAATTGCTGCCTATCGCCTGTGTCGCAAACCGGGCACAGCAGCCGAAAGGTCAGATTTCGAAGGCATTTTATTCAAATACGGTAAACGAAGCCTTGCGACCGATGCCCGAGATCAAAGGTGGGAGACGTTTAGCGATGCCCGACTGCTGACAGCAAGGAGCCCGCGTCTTCGGCAGACGCGGGCTCCACATTTTCCGTGGTCAGGGCGGATGGATGTCAGCGGCACTCGCCGCGATGCACGATCCGGAATCCCGCGCCGCCAGCCTCGCAGGCGTTCGAGAAGGTTTCCGTCCGACCGCCACGCTGGCCGCAGACCGGCGCGAATTCGCGCGTGCAGAACTGGCCCTGCGGCGGACGATCGTCACCGCGACGGCATTCACCGCGACCGATCACCTGGAAGCCCTCGGACCGTGCCTGGCAGGCATTGGAGAAGGTCTGCGTGCGGCCACCACGCTCGCCGCAGACGGGCATGTATTCCATGGTGCAGGCCTGCGGCGGCCGCGCCGGCGGGCGGTTGTCGGGACGGCACTCGCCGCGATGGACGACATTGAAACCGTCGGCGCGCGCCTGGCAGGAGTTCGGGAAGGTGCGCAGGCGATTGCCGCGCTCACCGCAAACTGGCGCATACTCCATCGTGCAGGCCGCTGGGCGAGTCGGCCGCGGCCCAGGACGCGGCTCGTCGACGACAACAGTACAGGCGGAGAGAAAGCCGAGCCCGAGCATCAGCACGACGATCGGGCGCGTCAGAAGAAGTTTGAGAAGTGCCATGGATGTCCCCTCTTGTGCATGTTTCCTTTAATCGTGCCGATTAACGGACAAAAACATGCAAAATTCAAAGTGCTACAGCGGCCCTTTGCGCGTCCTTTAGGACGCGCGACGCTGTCGTGCAGCGGTCGGCAACCGGAGCGACGCCCCGTCGAACACTTCCCGCTTCTCGCGTATCTATCCGCGACACCCGCAAGGTCAAGCCTGCGCGCCTGCTTTGCACCGTTAACGAAGATCCTGAAGCGGTGCGCCGGCGCCGCCCTGTTTGGGGGAGCGGCGCAAGGAAAAACCCGCGCGGCATGCCACGCGGGTCCTGCTCGTTCCCCGTCCGTATAGCTCAGGCGGCGCGGCCGTAGGACGAGTGCGATGTTGCCGACAGCCGGAACTTCGTCAGCAAGGCCTTCAACTCACGGCTCTCCGCGGCCAGCGTTTGGCTTGCGGCCGTGGTTTCTTCCACCATCGCCGCATTCTGCTGGGTCATCTGGTCCATGCTGTTGACGGCGACATTGACCTCCTGCAATCCGGTCGCCTGCTCGCGGGCGGCGGTCGCGATCGAAGCCACCTGCTCGTTGACCCGGTTGACCTGCACTTCGATTTCCGACAACGCCTCGCCGGTCGAGCGCACCAGTTCCACCCCGGCACCGACTTCGCGGACCGAAGCGCCGATCAGTTCCTTGATCTCCTTTGCCGCACCCGCAGAGCGCTGCGCGAGTTCGCGGACCTCCTGTGCAACGACGGCAAAGCCGCGACCGGCCTCGCCGGCGCGCGCCGCCTCGACGCCGGCATTCAGCGCCAGCAGGTTGGTCTGGAAGGCGATCTCGTCGATCACCCCGATGATCTGGCCGATGCGGCCGGAGGAACCTTCGATCCGCCCCATGGCGTCTATGGCGTTGCGCACGATGCCGCCGGATTTGGCGGCACTCGCCTTGGTCTCGTTGACCATCTCGCGCGCCTCGTTCGCCCTCTCGGAAGCGTGGCGAACCGTCGAGGTGATCTCGTCGAGTGCTGCCGCCGTCTCTTCGAGCGCTGCGGCCTGCTGCTCTGTCCGGCGCGACAGGTTGTTTGCCGCCTCGGAGATGTCGCCGGCACTGGCGGTGACGATTTCGGTCGAGTGCGAGATGGCGCCGATGACATCGCGAAGTGCGGCAACGGCCGTGTTGAAATCCTGCCTCAACTTGCCGTATTCCGGCGCGATGTGGCCGATCTCGGCTGTCAGGTCGCCGCTTGCCAAGAGCTCCAGAGCGGCACCGACCGTCTCCATTGCATCCGCTTGCGCTTCCGCCGTTGCCCGCTGGCGCTGCTCGTTGCCACGCCGCTCGGAGCTGAGCCGCTCCTGCTGCTCGGCTTCGCGTGAACGCAGTTCCAGTCGTTCGCGAACGGAATCGCGCAGCACCACCAGCACCTTGGCCATCTGGCCGATCTCGTCGCCGCGGTCCGTCTCCGGAACCTCCGAAGATAGATCCTCATCGGCGATCGCCCGCATCGAGGCCTTCAGCTTCTCCACCGGCTTGACGACGCTGCGCACGATCGCAAGTGCCGCCATCAGGATGGCGAGGGCGGCCGCTGCGAGAATACCCGCGACCTGCCAGGCGCGCTCGCGGAACATCGCCGCCAGGTCGTCCGCATAGACACCCGTGCCGACCACCCAGCCCCAGGGCTTGAAGCTGGCGACATGCGAATATTTCAGCACCGGTGCGTCAGCGCCCGGCTTTGGCCAATAGTAGTCGACGAAACCCTGACCGCTCTTTTCGACCGTCTTCACGAATTCGACGAAGAGATGCTTGCCGTTCGGGTCCTTGTTTTCGGTGAGGTCCTTGCCGTCGAGCTCGGGCTTGATCGGATGCATCACCATGGTCGGATGCATGTCGTTGACCCAGAAATAGCCGTTGCCCTGGTAGCGCATCGCCTTGATCGCCTCGAGCGCGCGCTTCTGCGCCTCTTCCCGCGAGAGTGTCCCGGCCACTTCCAGCTTGTGATAGGCGTCGAACACCGCGATCGCGTTCTCGTCCATCGCCGAGAGCATCGCCTTGCGTTCGCCGACGAGCTTTTCCTGCGCCTGGAACAGACCGAATGTCAGCGCCGCCGCCATGGTCAAAAGCGCAAATGCCACCAGCGCGTAGAGACGCGCCGAGATTCTGAATTTCTTCATTGCCAATCCCCTGCCCCTTCGGCGCTCCCCGCGCCGCCCTTTCAGAACCTGGTCGCCGCCAGCATGGCCGGCCGCACTCCAAGAGCTTGCAGGGTAGGAAGAGGTCTTTGCAAAGCCCCTAACAACCGATCCCTAAATTTGACTTTTCTCAAGAACCACTCCGAAAGTCTAAGGTGACGGCACGGTGGATTGCGACCCGTATGTGCGGCGGCGGGCCTTCCCTCGACAAGCGCGGTCGGGTTACATCTTTCATCCAACAGGGAGACAGGCCGCATGACCGAACAGATCAAACCGACCGGCGAACTCACCTTGCGCACGCTCGCCATGCCCGGCGACGCCAATGCGGCCGGCGATATCTTCGGTGGCTGGGTGATGGCGCAGATGGACCTTTCCTGCGGCATCCGCGCGGCCGAGCGCGCTCGTGGCCGCGTCGTCACCGCCGCAGTCAAGGAGATGGCCTTCGCGCTCCCTGTCAAGATCGGCGACACGCTCTGCATCTATACCGATGTCGTCAAGGTCGGCCGCACCTCAATGACGCTCAAGGTCGAGGCCTGGGCGCAGCGCTATCTCTCGCATCTCATGGAAAAGGTGACGGACGCGATCTTCGTCATGGTCGCGCTAGACGAAAACGGCAAACCCAAGCCGGTTCCGGCGGAGGAATAGGAGCCGCATCCCCATGGAGCAGATCCAGCCCGACCCGGCGATCTTCTCGCATATCCGCACTGTCATGGGCATGGTCGTCAGCCTCAGCCTGGCGCGGCTCCTGAGTGGCGTGGCGCTCTTCGTACAACATCCCGGCAAGACGCGCGTCTACTGGATCCACCTCGGCTGGGTCCTGTTCATGTTCGTCTTCCTCGTGCATTTCTGGTGGTGGGAGTTCCACCTGCATTCACTGGCCGTGATCGACGTCAGCGTCTACCTGTTCGTCATTCTCTATTGCTGCGTCTTCTTCTTTCTCTGCGTAATGCTGTTCCCGACGACGCTCGACGACTATAGCGACTACGAACACTATTTCATGTCGCGCCGGGCCTGGTTCTTCGGTTTCCTCGCGCTGGCCTTTGCCGTTGACCTCGTCGACACCGCGCTGAAGGGCAAGCAGTATTTCGCCTCCTATGGCCTCGAATACCCTGCCCGCAACGCTGCCTATATCGTCTTCTGCATCGCCGCCGCCCTCACCTCTGACCGGCGCTTTCATGCAGCGTTCGTCGTCCTGGCGGTCGCCTATCAGCTGCTGTGGATGTATCGGGCCTTCGACCTCCTGGATTAAGGCAGCGACGGGATCGGCTGCGGAGGAATTCACCCTCGCCCCTTGATCCGAAGGCGAGGCGGTGCTTTATCCGTTAGTCATATTTGAATCTCGCATCCTGACACGTCGGGGGACTGTCGCATCATGGAAATCTTTACCGCTGCCGGTCTGGCAGCGCTTCTGCAAGTCATCGTCATCGACCTCGTTCTCGCCGGCGACAACGCCGTCGTGATCGGTCTCGCTGCGGCCGGGCTTCCGACCGAGCAGCGCAAGAAGGTCATTCTGGTCGGCATCATCGCGGCGACCGTCCTGCGCGTGGCGCTCGCCAGCGTCACCGTACAACTCCTCGAAATCATCGGCCTGCTGCTGGCCGGCGGCATCCTGCTTCTCTGGGTCTGCTGGAAGATGTGGCGCGAAATTCGTGAACAGCAGGCAGCGAACGCCGCAGGCGAAAGCGGTGCTGCCGCCGACATGCCGAAAAAGACCTTCATGCAGGCGGCCATTCAGATCGTCGTCGCCGACGTTTCGATGTCGCTCGACAACGTCCTTGCCGTCGCCGGCGCCGCCCGCGAACACCCGACGATCCTCGTCGTCGGCCTCGTGCTCTCGATCGCGATGATGGGCGTCGCCGCGGGCTTCATTGCCCGGCTGCTCAACCGCTACCACTGGATCGCCTACATCGGTCTCGCGATCATCCTCTACGTCGCGCTCGACATGATCTATCGCGGCTCGGTCGAAGTCTGGCCGCACGTGGCCCCGGCCGTGGCGGCGATGGTCTAGTACCGAACCGAAACGTTACTTTGACACATGGAAAGGCAGGGCCGGTGCCCTGCCTTTTCTCGTTTTTCAGCGTTGGGAAACCGCAAGCGGCGCCACGAGGCGCCCCTCTTCAGCCCTTGAAGATGAAGGAAGCGCCGACGGCAATCAGGGCAAAGCCGACGAGATGGTTCCAGCCGATCGACTCCTTCAGCCAGAAGACCGAAAAGGCGGCGAAGACCAGCAGCGTGATCACCTCCTGCATCGTCTTCAGCTGCGCCGCGGAATAGACCTGATGGCCGATGCGGTTTGCCGGAACCGCCAGGCAATATTCGAAGAAGGCGATACCCCAGCTTGCCACGATCGCCATGTAGAGCGGTGACGAGGTGTATTTCAGATGCCCGTACCAGGCGAAAGTCATGAAGACATTGGAAATCAGGAGCAGAAGAATCGGCCAGAGATAGGCCGGAGAGAGTGTTAAGGACATTGAGAACCTCAGTGCGCGAATCGTGCTCCGACGATGCGCCGCAGCCGTATTCGGGTGCAAGTCCCGTGCACTCCCATTGGAACAACTGACGCCTTTGCGCGGGTCGATACGAGATTTTCTGCCGGTCATAGTGACGAATCGCCATCGTGCGCGCACTTTTTCCGTCATTTAGCAAGTGCTGCCCCAATATTTTACGGGTTTTGCCACAATTTTGTACTGGCGCATGAGCAATCTCGCTCGACTGTCCGACGGGACAGGCAGGGGAATACCACACTTCGAAACGGCGGTTGCCGTGAAGTTGGCTCCGCGCTTTGAGCGCGGTTCGCCGACAGGCCGATGCTGCGTCTTAGGCGCTGGGCACGCGCATGTCCGCTGAATTTTCCCAAGGGAACTTTGGAAACAGTTGAGCAACCGGGTGCCATGCCGGCGATCGCCAGGCCGCCCCGACTGTTAGCACCCAGCAACTTGTCAAGGAGACCTGACCATGAAGGTCCTGGCGTTTCTTGCGGCTGCCTATGTCGCGCTCTTTTCGCCAAATCTCGCCAGCGCGGGCATGCTTGCCCAGGCGCAGCAATACAAAGGCCTGCACGAGGTCAAGAACAACAAGACCCTGCGCGCAGCGCTTGGCATCAACCCGGCACGAACCCCCTGGTGCGGCCATTTCATGGGCCTGATCGCCCGTAAATCCGGCCGCAGTCCACCACAGAGCTTCGGATTCGCCCGCTCCTGGCTGCGTTTCGGCGCGCCGGTGAAACTCGCCTATGCGCGTCCGGGTGATATCGTCGTGGTGCGGACCGGGCGGAGCTACCATGTCGGCATCCTGTCCGCGCTGTCGAAGTCGACGGCCCAGTTGATCGGCGGCAATCAGTCCGGCGGCGTCAGGATCTCGCAGTTCGCGCGGGGCCAGGTCGTCGGCGTCAGACGTTAGGCCAGTAGCTACGCAAATCCGGGCGCAGACCCGTTTCGCACCTTAGGCCGGGGTTGCACCCGAGCCTGGGACTCGAGCCGGAACTGACATCTGCATCGCCGCATTGGGCGGATCGCCGGTGCGCGTCCCCTAGGTAAGCGTCAGGCGCATTGCGCAACGCCGCTCTGCCGGAAGGCCGTGCGCCGCTTCGTTGGCAAGGATCTGCGCCAGACGCGGATCGAGTTCGTCCGCGGCAAGCGTTGCAAAGCCGAGTGTGCGGTAGAAGTGTTCGTTCCATTTGAGACCGCGGAAGGTCGTCAGCGAGACCGCGGTGCACGAATTGGCGCGCGCATGTGCGATCGCAGCCGCCATCAACGCGCGGCCGAGCCCCCGGCCTTGGCATTCCTCAAGCACGGCAAGCTGCCAGATGTGCAACTCGCCCTCAGCCGCCGCGGCGCAAAGGAACCCGCTCGGACGATCGCGCCCGTCGACAGACACCAGGGACAGGCCGGTGCGCAGAAACTCGACATGAGCCTCGGCAGACTGGACGTCGTCGTCGGCAATCCAGGCAAGGTCGGGGACGGTGCGAAAAAGCGCGCCGGACGAGCGTTCAATCTCGGGCAGCAGAATTGCATCGTCTTCACGGGTTGGTCGAATCAGGGTCATGACAACTGCATCCTATAGCGCAGACCGCTTCATCAGAGGCCTGAAGTTCGCTGCTGGCGTTCAAATCGAAACGTCATTACCCGGCTAATGTATCCCTAGTCGGCAACGGCAGACATAGCCGCCTCGAGCCCGGCTGCCGGGCTCGACAGCGGCCGCGGGCCGTTGCGGACGTGATCGGCGGCACCGGCCATGGATGCCTGAGCGAGCGCAACGATCGTGGCACCGTCCGCATAGGCTGCTTCGACCGCCTGCGCAATGGCCGCAAGGTAGCCGTCACGGTTTCCCTCCTTGAACAGGGCCCAGGCACCTTCGACGAGACGAACCTCGAGATCGGCACCGGAACGATGTGCCGCCACGGCGAAAAGCGCAGTGGTTGGGGCGATCGTCGTTTCCACCGCGCAGAGCGCCACGACCTTGCCGCCGGCCGCGGTCGCTTTCTCGGCCAGCGCCGCATCAACACGCAGGATCGGGACGGCGGCCCCCATCCCGGCCTTTGCCACGCTTGGCCCGAGCGTCGAGCAGGTCAGCAGCACCGCATCCGCCTCGCCCGCCAATCCCGATAGGATTGCCGCGGTTTCTTCCGTGATTTCCTCGCTCAGACCGCCCGCCAGCTCCGCAGCCCCCAGCAGATCGGCCCTGACCGCATGGCGCAACGTCACATCCGAAAGGCCGATCTGGCGCGCAGCGTTCTCGAAAACGGCGATATTGCTATCGGCCGTATGCAGGCAGGAGATGATCATGTGAAGGCCCCGTGAATGAGGATCGCCCGCGACGCCGCGGTGTCGATTCCGCGAAACTTGCACAATCGCCGCATTCAGAAAAGTATTACCGAACACAATCTTCCGTAGAGGCCACTTGGGTTGTTTTTACGCTTCCGGCCCAGCAATGGACACAAATCGGGTAATTTATACTTCTCGCATTTTCTAATTTAAGTTACGCTCATCTTCATTCTGACCAGATGCCGCGGGAGGGGCTGGCCCTCTTGGAACGGAAGCTCGCCGTGATCCTTGCTGCCGATGTCGCTGGCTACAGTCGCCTTGTCGCGATCGATGAGGAAGGCGCGCTCGCAACGCTGGCCACCTACTGCGCCACGATCTCAAGCCTTGTGAGCGAGCATGGCGGCCGCATCTTCGGCGGCGCTGGCGACAGCCTGGTCGCAGAATTCCAGAGCGCGGTACAGGCAGTCCGCGCAGCGGTCGCCATCCAGCGCACCCTGCAGCGGCGGAACGCCGACCTCGCGCCGGAGCGGCGCATGCAGTTCCGCATCGGCCTCAATCTCGGCGACGTCGTGGTCGACGGCGGCAACCTGCTCGGCGACGGCGTCAACGTGGCGGCGCGGTTGCAACAGGTCGCGCAGCCGACCGATATCTGCATTTCCGGTGCGCTGCACGACCAGATCGTCGGCAAGCTGGAGTTTCCCGTGCACCGGCTTGGCGATCGCGCGCTGAAGAACATGCCGCGCCCGATACCCGTGCACCGCGTCGACTGGCATGAGGACCCGCTGAGGCCGGACCTGCCGGGCATGCCGCTTGCCCTGCCCGACAAGCCGTCGATTGCCGTGCTGCCCTTCGTCAACATGTCCGGCGACCCGGAACAGGACTTCTTTGCCGACGGACTGACTGAGGACATCATCACCGCACTGTCGCTTTACCGCTGGTTCTTCGTCATCGCCCGCAACTCCTCCTTCGCCTACAAGGGCCGCGCCGTTGACGTCAAACAGATCGGCCGTGACCTCGGCGTGCGCTACATCGTCGAGGGCAGCGTGCGCCGCGCAGGCTCGCGCGTCCGCGTCACCGGACAGCTGATCGAGGCTGAAACCGGCATCCATCTCTGGGCACAGCGCTATGAGCGCGAATTCGCGGACATCTTCGCGATCCAGGACGAAATCACCCAGCATGTGGTCGCGGCGATCGAGCCGGAGATCCTGATCGGCGAAAACCGCCGCGCGCTGTTGCGCGGCAGCGACAATCTCGACGCCTACGAATGCCATATGCGCGGCACCTTGCTGCACAATGCGCAGGATTCAGCCGCCCATTTCAACGAAGCGATCGAATGGCAGCGACGCGCGATCGCCCTCGATCCCGATTTCGGCCGTGCGCACATGATGCTGGCCCGCTCGCTCTTTGCCCGCTGCTATTTCGGCTTCAGCGACGATATCGACCGCGACAGCGCGGAGTTGCGAGCGGAAGCGGAGCGCGCCGTCGTGATCGAGGATCACGATCCCTATTGCCACTACGTCATGTGTCTCGCGAATTTCGCCGTCCAGCGGCCGCATGCCGCGGTCCAGGAAGCGCAACAGGCAATCGACCTCAATCCGAATTTCGCCCTCGCCCATATGGCGCTCGGCTGGGCGCGCATCTACATCGGCCGCTTCGCCGAAGCGCTCGATCCGCTGCATACGGCGCTGCGGCTGAGCCCGCACGATCCGCTGACCTATCTCTTCCTCAACCGCATCGCGCTTGCCCACTACCACCTCGGGGACTACGAGCGAGCGCTGCATCACGCCGAGCGGGCGCTGCTCCTGCGCCGCACCTATTTCAACCTGGTCATCCTGCTCGCTTGCCTTGGCCAGCTCGATCGCAAGGAGGAAGCCCGCAGGATTGTCCCCGAGGCCGTCGCCAACGCCCCCCTCGATCTGCCGCGCTACTGGCGCTTCTTCACCGGCTATGTCGACCCCGCCGACCACGCGCATTTCAAAGACGGGCTCGTCAAGGCGGGCCTGCCCATCGTCCCGTAGGCCGCCATGACACGAGCCCAGCTGTTTGGCGTTATCATCGGCCTCACAGTGGTGGCATTCTTCACGGTCCTGCGGGCCAACGATCCGCAGCTTCTGCGCCAGGCCCGCGACGTCACCTTCGACGAGTACCAGCGGATCGCGCCGCGCAGCTTCGAACCGATGCCGGTCAAGGTGGTCGATATCGACGAGGCGTCACTGCGCGAATTCGGCCAATGGCCCTGGCCGCGCGACCGTCTGGCGAAACTGACCGACCGGCTGACCGAGATGGGGGCAGCGGCGATCGCCTTCGACGTACTCTTCGCCGAACCTGACCGCCTGTCGCCACGCACCGTCGTACGCGATGTCGGCGGCGTCGATCCGTCCTTCATCGCCACCCTGCCGGACAATGACGAGATCTTCGCCCAGGCGATCCTCGACAAGCCGGTCGTGCTCGGCTTCGGCCTCACCAACGAGGGCAGCTACCTGCCGCCGGTCAAGGCGGGCTTCGCCTTTACCGGCGAAACCGCCTCCGAGGCGCCGCCACGGCTGCGTGCCGCAACGCCGCTGAGGCCGCAGCTCGAAGCCAACGCTGCCGGCCTTGGCCATATCAGCCTCAATCCCGGCTCGTCCTCGGCTGTAGTGCGGGCCGCACCGCTGTTTCTGAGCGACGGGCGGCAATTTTATCCGAGCCTCGCTCTGGAAGCGCTGCGGGTGGCCCAGGGCGCCTCCACCTATGTGCTCGCGGCGGCACCGAACGTCGCCAACACCCTCACCGCCGTCAAGATCGGCGACTTCGTGGTGCCGCTCACCTCGACCGGCGAACTCTGGCTCTACGTCACGCCGGACACGACGGAACGCTACATTTCCGCTCGGCGTGTCCTGACGGACGAGGCCGCCTCGCCGGACGTGCGCGCGGCGATCGAAGGCAGTATCGTCTTCATCGGCACCTCGGCAGCGGGCCTGCAGGATGTGCGCACAACGGCGCTCGGGCAGAACGTGCCCGGCGTCTCCATCCATGCCCAGATCGTCGAGCAGATTCTTTCCGGCCGCTATCTCTCGCGTCCCGACTGGGCCGACGGGCTCGAAATCCTCTCGATTGCGCTCGCCGGCACCTTGCTCGTGCTGCTGACCACGTTCGTCAGCCCGGTCGTGGCATTGGTCTGCGGCCTCGCGGTCACGGTGCTTGCGCTCGTCGCCTCCTGGCTCGCCTTCTATTATGTCGGGCTGCTCTTCGATCCGCTGGCGCCGATCCTTGCCGCGTCGATCACCCATTTCGGCGCCACCGCCTATCGCTTCCTGGTGACGGACCGCGAACGGCGCGAGGTCCGGCAGGCCTTTGGTCGCTATCTCTCACCGTCGCTGCTCTATCGCATCGAGCATACGCGCAACGCCCTGAGCCTCGGCGGCGACGATCGCGAGTTGACGGTGATGTTCGTCGACGTGCGCAGCTTCACCGAGATGAGCGAGCGCATGACGCCGACCGAGGTCGTCGCCTTTCTCAACACGCTGCTCGACGCGCTGAGCCGACACGTGCTCGCCAACGAAGGCACGCTCGACAAGTTCATCGGCGACTCCATCATGGCCTTCTGGAACGCTCCGGTCGACGTGATCAACCATCCGCAAAAGGCGCTTCGCGCCGCTCTCGGCATGCGCGAAACCCTCGCCCGGCTGAATGCCGAGGACGCCTTCGGCTTCGGCGCCAGCCATGAGGTCCGCATCGGCATCGGCATCCATACCGGGCTCGCCTGCGTCGGCAACATGGGCGCCGAAACCCGCTTCAACTATTCGGCGGTCGGCGACACCGTCAACATCGCGGCCCGCATCGAAGCGGCCTGCAAGGATGTCAATTTCGACGTGCTCGTGTCGGAAGCGACCGCCGAGGCGCTGCCGGAATGTGCGCTGCTGGATGCGGGAAGCCTGGGCCTCAAGGGAAAGACGACGCGAACCCGGCTCTTCGCCGTTGCCGGCGACGAAAACCTCGCCATCTCGCCCGCCTTTGCCGAATTGCGGCTGCTGCACGACAGGCTCGTCTCGGTGCTGCGCACGCGCGCGAGCTCGAGCCGCAGCATCATCAATACGGCGAAGCTGAAGTCCGCCGCGCTCGTGCCTGGCCTCGTCGGTTTCTACGCCCGGATCTCGCGCCGGTCGGAACATTTCGCCGAAACGCCGATCGAGGGCGCCAAACGCCCGGCGGAATGAGCCAGGGCACCGCCGCGCGGATGGCGCATCCGGCGGTGCCTCACCTCGACTCGGACTCTCGGATGTATCGGTAAAGCTTTGAATCAAAGTCGATATGTCGCCGACGCGCTTGGGGGGGCAAGCGGCCCGTTGCCGACATGTCATGTGTCTCTGCAGATCGTGGCCCACGCGGAACGCCGACCCAGCCGGCGGCGCTGCGGCTAGTTCTGGCTTTGACTCTGGCTCTGGCTTTGGCTCTGTTCCTGGCGCTGCGTTCCACCGCCCTCTTGCGACTGTTCCTGCCGTTGCGATTGCGACTGGGATTGCTGCTGGCCGCCCTGGCCTTGCGCCTGCTCCTGCCGCTGCGATTGCGACTGGGATTGTTTCTGGCCGCCCTGACCCTGTTCCTGTCGCTGGCGCTGTTCCTGGCTCTGCCGCTGGCCCTGGCCGTTCTGTTCCTGCCGCTGCCTTTGTTCCTGGCGTTGCGTTCCCGGTATCAGCGGCGGTTTCTGCTGGCGCGGCTTCTCCTGCTCGACGGCGGGGGGTTGCACAGTTTTCGGCTTCGGTTCAACGTCTTCGTTGATCGCCGCCGCAAGGCTGCAGCCACCCCCCGCCCAGCCCAGCGCTCCGGACAGTCGTTGCCCACCGGAGAGGAAAGGAAGGGCTTTCGCATTGCCGAGTGATTTCAATGTATTGCGACTGACTCTTCTCGGATCGCTGATGCCGCCGCCCGGCTTGGCGACGACGCAGTCGCAGCGCTGCGTCAATTGCCGGCAACCGCCGGCGCCACAGAAGCTTGCGGCGCCGCTAAGCAGCACGACGGCCGTCGTACCATCGCGGCCAACGTAGAAATCGAAGGCGGTACCGCGAACGCCGATGGTGCCGGCCGGGGTGACGATCTGATAGGCAGAGTGGCCGGACTTGCCGCTGATCCAGCGGAACGTTCCCTTGGCGGCCATGATCGTCAGCTTCTTCACCGACTTCGCATCGTCGTAGACGAACTTGTCGATGACCACCGACGAGCCCCACCCGACCGCGAGCTTGGTGCCATCCTGGAAGACGAACTGGCCTAGGCCGGATTTGGATGTCGAAATCCGCTCGTCCCGATAGACCGGGTCCTTGACCGCGATCGCCCCGCGCGCGCCGCTGACCGCCGTGCGAATCTCCACCGCCTGGCCGACAGGTTCGGCGGCGATGGTCGGACTGAACGTCACGGCACATAACGCGATGAGTGCGGCACCACGTAAGCAGAACATGGCCCCCTCCAAAGCGTTATTGTTATCACGTCGCAGGGATTTATGTCTTGTCGCCCAATCGGGGTAACGTTATGGCACGCCGCAACCGTAAGAGTTATCCTGACCTGCAAGACCAGCCCGTTACGGTTGAACGCTCCTTCAGCCGTAGCCTTGGCCGCTGAGACAGTCTCGGTTCGGACCGGTCGCTGTCATCTCGGGATCACCGCGCCGCCGCCGCGCACTCCATCCGATCCACCAGTTCAGCTACCCAATCCTGACCCGCCATGCCAAGAACCGCGCCCGGACTGCCCAGCAATTCCTGCCGTTCAACCACGCGTCACGCTGCACCGCTCGGCATCAAAGCCTGCGAACCTCGGCAAACCTTCACACAAAGGATGCCATATAGCCGCCGGCAACGAAGCCGGCCGCCATCAGCGACAAGCCGACAGTGGCGCGGCTCACCATGAGCGGCGCAAGACCTGACACGGTCAACACGACGATTGATGCCAGTCCTGTCCCGATGTAGGCGGCCTTGCTCTCGTATCCCCAGCGGTCCGCCACCGGCCCCTCGCTGCCCCAGGGATAACAGTCGCTCCGGGAACCGGGCTCGCTGCAGGCGTAACCCCAATACGCATCGAGAACATCGGTGACCGGAAGAACCACGAATGCCACGATCACAAGCTGCGCCACCAGTTCAAGTATCGTCGGTCGTCTGATCGTCATTTGGCCCCGCTAGGTCATGCAACTCTTACGCATCCTTCGAAAAACCACAACCATCCAACCCTGTAAATGTTGCCTTTTTGTACTCCCTCGCCCCTTCACTTTCCGCCGGACTCTCTCCATATTCCCCGCCATGACCAAAGCTCCGAAGAATGCCCCGCCGAAGCCCTCCACGCCGTCCGGTTTCGAAGAAGCGCCTCAGGCGCCTTTGTCCGGTACGCCTCTGTCCGGCAATGTCTCCGACTGGGTGAAGCAGCTCGAGGCCGATGCGGAGGCTTCCGCCTTCGAAACTCAGCGCCAGATCGCCTCCAAGGCCGGCAAGCACCGCAAGACGGTGGAGATCGCTGCCTCCAAGGCGGCGCGCAAGGCCGCGGGCGCGGATGACGAGGCGGCGCCGAAGAAGGGGGCGAAAAAGGGCAAGGTCGAGATCGTCGGCAGCAAGTCGGCGCGTGGCACCTCCATGGGCGGTTCGACCGATCCGAAGACCCGGGCCGCCGCCGGCCTCAACCCGGTGGCCGGCCTCGACGTATCGCTGGAAGACGCCGCCAAGCTGACCTCCACCTCGGGCGTCACCGCTACCGTCGAGGCGCTTTCGGCGCTGATCGAGAGCGGCAACCCGCTGTTCAAGGACGGCAAGCTCTGGACGCCGCATCGCCCGGCCCGCCCTCCGAAATCCGAAGGCGGCGTCGAGATCCGCATGGCCTCGGAATACCAGCCCGCCGGCGACCAGCCGACGGCGATTGCCGATCTGGTCGAGGGCCTGAATTCGGGCGAGCGCAGCCAGGTGCTGCTCGGCGTCACCGGCTCGGGCAAGACCTTCACCATGGCCAAGGTGATCGAGGCGACGCAGCGCCCGGCCGTCATCCTGGCGCCGAACAAGACGCTCGCCGCCCAGCTCTATTCCGAGTTCAAGAATTTCTTCCCGGATAACGCCGTCGAGTACTTCGTCTCCTACTACGACTATTACCAGCCGGAAGCCTACGTGCCGCGCTCGGATACCTTCATCGAGAAGGAAAGCTCGATCAACGAGCAGATCGACCGCATGCGCCACTCGGCCACCCGCTCGCTGCTCGAGCGCGACGACTGCATCATCGTCGCCTCGGTCTCCTGCATCTACGGTATCGGCTCGGTCGAGACCTATACCGCCATGACCTTCCAGATGAGCGTCGGCGACCGGCTCGACCAGCGGCAGCTGCTGGCCGACCTGGTGGCGCAGCAGTACAAGCGCCGCGACATGGATTTCCAGCGCGGCTCGTTCCGGGTGCGCGGCGATACAATCGAAATCTTCCCGGCCCACTTGGAGGATGCCGCCTGGCGCATCTCCATGTTCGGCGACGAGATCGACGCCATCACCGAGTTCGATCCGCTCACCGGCCAGAAGACCGGCGACCTGAAGTCGGTCAAGATCTACGCCAACTCGCACTATGTCACGCCGCGCCCGACGCTGAACGGCGCCATCAAGGCGATCAAGGAAGAGCTGGTGCATCGCCTCGCCGAGCTGGAAAAGGGCGGCCGCCTGCTCGAAGCCCAGCGGCTGGAGCAGCGCACCCGCTACGACATCGAGATGCTGGAGGCGACCGGCTCCTGCGCCGGCATCGAGAACTATTCACGCTACCTCACCGGCCGCAATCCCGGCGAGCCGCCGCCGACGCTGTTCGAATATATCCCCGACAACGCGCTGCTGTTCATCGACGAGAGCCACGTCTCCGTCAGCCAGATCGGCGGCATGTATCGCGGCGACTTCCGCCGCAAGGCGACGCTGGCCGAATACGGCTTCCGCCTGCCCTCCTGCATGGACAACCGCCCCTTGCGCTTCGAGGAGTGGGACGCGATGCGCCCGGACACGATCGCCGTCTCGGCAACCCCGGGTTCCTGGGAACTGGAACAGTCCGGCGGCGTCTTTGCCGAGCAGGTCATCCGCCCGACCGGCCTGATCGACCCGCCGGTGGAAGTGCGCTCGGCCAAGACCCAGGTCGACGACGTCTTGGGAGAAATCCGCGAGACGGCCGCCGCCGGCTACCGCACGCTCGTCACCGTGCTCACCAAGCGCATGGCCGAGGACCTCACCGAATACCTGCACGAACAGGGCATTCGCGTGCGCTACATGCACTCCGACATCGACACGCTGGAGCGCATCGAGATCATCCGCGATCTTCGTCTGGGTGCTTTCGACGTGCTCGTCGGCATCAACCTGCTGCGTGAAGGTCTCGACATTCCCGAATGCGGCTTCGTCGCCATTCTCGACGCCGACAAGGAAGGGTTCCTGCGCTCCGAGACCTCGCTGGTGCAGACCATCGGCCGCGCCGCCCGTAACGTCGACGGCAAGGTTATCCTCTATGCCGACCAGATCACCGGCTCGATGCAGCGCGCCATGGACGAGACCAGCCGCCGCCGCGAAAAGCAGATGGCCTATAACGAGGCCAACGGCATCACCCCGGAATCGGTAAAGGCGAAGATCTCCGACATCCTCGACTCGGTCTACGAGAAGGACCACGTCCGCGCCGACATCTCCGGCGTCGCCGGCAAGGGTTTTGCAGACGGCGGCCACCTCGTCGGCAACAACCTGCAGGCGCACCTCAACGCGCTCGAAAAACAGATGCGCGACGCCGCCGCCGACCTCGACTTCGAAAAGGCCGCGCGCCTGCGCGACGAAATCAAACGCCTCAAGGCCGCCGAACTCGCCGCGATGGACGACCCGATGGCGCGGGAAGAGGCACGGTCACAGGAAGGCGGACGCGGCACCCAAGGCGGCAAGCGCTCCGCCAAGGCCGAGCCCAGCGCAATCTCCCCCCCTGTGGGGGAGATGTCCGGCAGGACAGAGGGGGGTAAGCCTTCTTCCGAAAGCTACTTCCAGAAACCCGACCTCGACGAAATGGGCCGCGACGTCGCCACACCCGCCAGCGCGGACCGCTCGCTGTTCCGCCGGAACACGCTGGACGAAATGACCGTCGGCCGCACCGAAAAGCCGGTCATCGGCCACGTCCCGGAAAAACCGATCGTCACGCGGGCGAAACCGGGTGTCGGGTCCTACGAGGACCCGGCGGACCAGAAGCGGCAGAAGGGCCGGACGAAGGGGAAGACGGGGCGGCCGGGGCGGTAAAAGGTAAAACGTCGGCGGAGCCGGATTGCATGACGAAAGCGGAGAAGCCGGGTTGGTGCCTAGAACAGATCGCTTGAGAAGCGCTGCGGCGATCGCCAGCATATCGTTAATCGGCGCAGGTTTTGTCACCTCAAGTCTAGTCGCCGGTGAACTGCCAGGGCGCAATTCGGTTCCGCCGCCGAAAATTCCATCCTATTCTACATGATTGTTTCGGCGCAGGCCTCGGCGCCTCCAAGGCAATGCAGCTTAGTTTCCTGTTCGTCGTCGGTCATTTCCGCGGAAGCTCGAAACTCTAGAGTCGCCAGACGAAATGCCGCCGTCAGGCGGCTTTGTTTTGTTCAGTGCTCCCTGGCGGCAAAGCCATGGAGAGTACCGATGACCCAAACAGACAATCCTACCGATGCCTTTGAGCCGCGCTCGGCGATCACCCGGACGCTGGTCGAGCGCGGTTATGTCAACCAGGTGACCGACCTTGAGGGCGTCGACGGCGCCTTTGCGGCCGGGATCGTGCCTGTTTATGCCGGCTTCGATGCGACGGCGGACAGTCTGCATGTCGGGCATCTCATGCCGATCATGGCGCTCAGGCGGATGCAGCAGGCCGGCCACAAGCCGATCGTGCTGATCGGCGGCGGCACCACGCGCATCGGCGATCCGAGCTTTCGCCCGGCGGAGCGGCCGATGCTGTCGAAAGACGAGATTGCGGCCAATGTCGCGGGCATCCGCACGGTGTTCGAGCGGCTGCTGGTCTTTGGCGACGGGCCGACCGATGCTGTCATGGTCAACAATGCCGACTGGCTGGACCGGATGGCCTGGATCGACATGCTCCGGGACGTCGGCAAACATTTCTCCGTCAACCGCATGCTCTCTTTCGACAGCGTAAAAACGCGGCTGGAGCAGCAGGAGAACCTGAGCTTCCTCGAGTTCAACTACATGATCCTGCAGGCGGTCGATTTCCTCGAACTGTTTCGCCGCACCGGCTGCCGGCTGCAGCTCGGCGGCGGCGACCAGTGGGGCAACATCGTCGGCGGCGTCGACCTCCTGCGCCGGATCGAGGGCGCGGAAGTCTTCGGCATGACCACGCCGCTTCTGACCACCGCCTCGGGCGTCAAGATGGGCAAGACGGCGGCCGGCGCCGTCTGGGTCAACGCGGACCGCCTGTCGCCCTACGACTACTGGCAGTTCTGGCGGAACGCCGAGGATGCCGACGTCGTGCGCTTCCTGAAACTCTTCACCGAGCTGCCGCTCGACGAGATCGAAAGGCTTGGCCGCGCCGAGGGGGCGGCGCTCAACGCGGTGAAGGAGCGGCTTGCCAACGAGGCGACGGCGCTGGTGCACGGGGCGGACGCTGCCCGGCAGGCGGAGGAAACCGCGCGACAGGCTTTTGGGGCGGGCGAAGCGGCCACGGGGCTGCCGACCGTCGAGCTCAACGACGCCGAGCGCAGCGTGGGCGTGGCGCTGGTCGACCTGCTTGTCCGGGCCGGACTGGCGTCATCCAAGGGCGAGGCGCGGCGGGCCATCGCCGGCCGCGGCATTCGCATCGATGGCGAGGTCGTCGAGGATGCGGACGGGCTGGTGACCGTCGACGGGGAGCCGCTCCGGCTCTCGCTCGGCAAGAAGCGCCATGTGGTGGTGAAGTAGGCCGGCTCTCGCGGCGGCTACCAGGTCCAGGCAGCCGCCGCTTCCGTTCTTGTGCCCGTCGCAAGATTCCAGCCGCACCGCGTCTGCGACGCGAACGCGCGTCGCGGCCTAGTGCAAGTGCGTAGCGTTGCTGGCGCCGTTTTCAGCCGTGTGGACGCACGGCTGCTGGATCCCTGTGGCGAGCACAGGGATGAGGGGGTGTATCCGCCAAGAACCAGCTCCCAGAGGCACAGGGTTGGGACTTGAGACGGAGCAGCGGCGAGATGACAGCTCCGAGAACCTCGGACAAAGTCCGCTGGGTCCCCGCGTCACAAGGGTCTCCGCAAACGACACAACGACACCACCGCCCTCATTCCTGTGCTGGTCACAGGAATCCAGCCGCGCCGCGTCGGCGGCGCGAGGGAGACCTGCTGCCAGGTGTAAGTGACGAGCGTGGTGGCGCCTCTATCCGCCGCGCGAACGCGCCGCTGGAAGCAGGGATGTGAAGAGAATGGGCTGGAGCCGCCAAGATCGAGGCGCCAACAGCCCCGGCAACAGATCGAGGGGCTTCGGCGGCCGACATTGTGGCTCCAACGCCGCGCTCAAAAGCGAGCCGGCACGAAGCCACCCGAGATCGGCCGCTAGGCGGATGCAACCGCCCTCGCCTCGACCTGCCCTGCGTCGTCGCCGTACCTCAAGCCCCACTGACACAAGGCCTCCGCAGCCACGTTCAGCGCGGCTCCGCGCTCGGTCAGCGAATAGACCACCTTGGGCGGCGTTTCCGGATAGGTCGTGCGGCTGACGAGGCCGTCGGCCTCCAGTTCGCGCAGTTGCTGCGCCAGCATCTTTTCGCTGATGGCGGGGATCGCCTGGCGCAGGCGGCCGAAGCGGCGAGCGGCGGTGCCGAGTTCGCAGAGGATATCGACCTTCCACTTGCCTTCGATCGCCCTCAGCGCGGTGGCAAAGCCACAATTTTCCATCGGTCTCGTCACGTCCTTCTCCCTTACTTCAGCGTAACCACTAACCGCCGGGTGCGTATTGTGCCGCGGTGATCCCACCATACGTCTGACCCGCACCGGCAGCCGCCGGCCGCGTCACGGGTCAAGCGCGAGACGGGCGAGAACAAACGCCCCCGCGCCATGGATATGGAGATTGGAAATGCAACCTGCAATCAGCGTTCTGGGAATGGGGCGCATGGGATCGGCGCTGGCGCGCGCGCTACTGGCCGCCGGCTACCGCACGACGGTGTGGAACCGCACGGCCGAAAAAGCGGCGCCGCTCGCCGCCGCCGGGGCCGAGATCGCCGCAAGCGTTGGCGATGCTGTTGCGGCGAGCGATATCGTCATCGTCAATGTCAGCGACTATGCGGCGACGGAGGACCTTTTGCGCAACGGCTCTGTTGCCACCGCGCTTCACGGCAAGCTGATCGTCGAGTTGACCTCGGGCACACCGGATGGCGCGCGCGAGGTGCAGGGCTGGGCCGCGCGGCACGGCATCCGCCATCTCGACGGCGCGATCCTGGCGACACCGGATTTCATCGGCACCGAGGCGGGCACGTTGCTGGTCTCCGGGCCGGATGACGTCTACGAGGCGGCGCGCGACGCGCTGCGGGCGCTCGGCGGCAATGTCCAATACATCGGCGCGGATCCGGGCCTTGCCAATGCGCTCGACAGCGCCCTGCTCGCCCTGATGTGGGGCGCGCTGTTCGGCGCGCTGCAGTCAATCGCCGTCTGCCGCGCCGAGGCGATCGATCTCGAAACGCTGAGCAAGCAGTGGTCAGCCACGGCGCCGGTGGTCGAGGGGCTGGTCGCCGATCTGATCAGGCGTAGTGCCGCCGGTCGCTATGTCGCCGACGCCGAAACGCTCTCCTCCGTCTCGCCGCACTTTGGCGCCTTCCGTCATCTCGTCGACCTGATGGAAGCCCGCGGCATCGACCGGACGATTACCGACGGCTACGAGGCGATCTTCCGGCGGGCGATTGCCGCCGGTCATCTCCATGACGATTTCGCGTCGCTGTCACTGTTCATGGGCCGGTCTGCCTAAGGATATGGTGGCGTCAATGTGGTGCCGTCCCGCCTTGACGCCACCTGTTTGCGCCGACGCGCGCAGCCGAAAACGCCTGGCGTCATTTGCCTGCCTTCGCACCGCTGTCTTCGATCGCCGGATCGAGCACGCCGACCAGGGTCATGCCGTCGGTAAAATAGGGGTCGCCGCCGCCGTTGCGGCCGGTTTTCGTCGCACCGACACCGGGGATCTCATAGGTCGACGGCACCTGCCCGGCCTTTCCGAGATCGCCGATCACCAGATCGCGTTCGGCGTCGAGGTCGGGGCCGATGTGGTGCGTGATCTGTCCGGTGTCGTGGCTCAGGCCCACGCCGCGGTCGAAACTGGCCGAACCGAGCCAGAGCGGTCTGTCGCCCTCGGCCGTCGTCGTGGTCTGCCAGAAGCGCACATGGTTGCGCTGGTTGGCGCTGCGGCCGACCGGTTTTTCGAAGGCCAGGTCCTGCTTGCGCCCCTCGTAGAACAGCGGGCTGACGGGTGCATCCAGATCCGGGCGATCAAGCACGACGCTGAGGCCGATATCGATCGAAGACCGCAGCGTCACCTTGTCGGCGGCATCCCAGCCGGCGGCCGCGAAGGCGCGAATGATCTGCTCCCTGGAGCCGACCAGCCCGACATTGATAGGGTCGCCCGGAATGCCCTGTTCCGTCGATGTGACCATGGCATTGAGCGGAGTTTTCCGACGGTCGTCGTGAAAGATCCAGAGTTCGGGCACCAGGAAATAGCAGACCGCGAGATAGGCGATCAGCACGACCGCCGTCACGAAAAGACCGAGGCGCATGCCCGAGCGACGCCGCATCTCACTCCCCCCTCACCGTCGATCACGGCCGCAGTCTACGGCCAACCGGAACAGGACGGAAGATTATGACACCCAAGGCCGCGTCTGCACAGCGGGGGCCGTGGCAGAAGAAAATGCGCGGCTCCGTGGAGCGCGGACGGCAACGGTACCGCCGGCGCCAGGCGTGCACCGCACCTATAGTTGAGAGACGACCCTACTCCGCCGCATGCGCCTTCACCTCCAGCGCTTCCAGTTCGTAGGAATAGCCTTCCAGCATCTCATAGGCCTGCTCGATGGTCTTGATCTGCTCGTCGGTGTTCTTGATCGCCTCGGCAATCGACCGCGAGCGGGCGCGCAGCATCGAACCGAGCACGTCGGTCTCCGGCCGGCGGCCGAGGCGGTCGAGGTGCTTGCGCACGCGGGCGCGGTGGCGCTCAAGCTCGAGGATATGGAAACGGCTCTTGACGATATCGTCCGAAAGCTTGCGCCGCATGGCGGCGACGGGATCGAAGCTGCCGGGCTCGCGTTCGTCGAGAATGAACTCGTTGACCAGCGTTTCCAGCATCATCAGGCCCTTGAGGTCACGTGGATCGGCGAGCTGCGGATCGTAGCCGGTATCGTCATAGACCTTGCGGCGCACCGGATCCTTGAGCAGTTCGTAGGCTATCTGCAGGCGCGCAAACTGTTCGGGATCGCCGCCGGAATCCGGATGCGCCGATTTCGCCGCCTTGCGATAGGCGCTGCGGATTGCCTGATTGTCCGCGTCGCGTTCCAGTCCAAGCAGTTCGTAAGGGTCGATCACGCTGTCCCTCTCCGTAAGTCACTCCACCGCCCGGCAAAGCCGTCCGGCGCATTCTCCGGGCGACGCAGTCGTCCGGCCCTCGCAATACTCTCGTCCGGTCAAGACGACACATTATCCGATCCGGACGCCATTTGGTCCGGCACGACCACACAATCTTCCTGCCAGAGCGACACTTCGTCCGGCCAAGGCGAAACTTCGTCCGGCCAAGGCGACGCTTCGCATGGCGCGGCCGCCGCCCCTGCCCCTTGGCTACGCCATCGCCGGCCAAGACGGAACCAACCTTCGGTAAAGCCTGCGCGTTATCCCGAAGATGTGCAAGCCTCCGGCTCGATGCCAGACGCAACGACGCCATCCGCTCGGGCGCAGCAAACAGCCCCATCGGCGGCGCGCACGTTCGGTCGAGGTCGGGACGAAATTGTGTCGAGAAACGGGCCGTCCCCGATTTTTCTGACGGAGGAGTGAAGGGAGCTGCGAGAACCGGCAAATGCCTTGCGAAGACGGCAGGTTCGCCCTTTGACGCAACGCACAAGGTACTTGCCTTTTTCTGCAAATACTGTCACTTCTTGCGCCGTTCGGGCGATTTCTATCCCGGAGACTGGACTTTCAACTGCGCCCGACCTCGTGTTGGGACTGCCGGCAGCGGCACCGTAGACGTCTTTTCCCCGAATCGTGACCACTCGACGCCTTTCCGCTTGCAAGCGGAAGACGAGATGCCCACATCCCCCAGGGGGCGCGGGCAACGCAAATTGACTGAAGGAAAAGGACTTCTTCCATGGCCACTAAGGGCATCGTTAAATTCTTCAACCAGGACAAGGGCTTCGGCTTCATCACGCCGGATGGCGGCGCGAAGGACGTGTTCGTACACATCTCCGCCGTTCAGGCCGCTGGCCTTGCAACCCTCAAGGATGGCCAGCAGGTCACCTTCGACACCGAGCCGGACCGCATGGGCAAGGGCCCGAAGGCCGTCAACATCCAGGCTGCCTAAGCCGGATCGTCCGATCGGACAGTCTTCAAGGAAACGGCGCTCCGCAAGGGGCGCCGTTTTCGTTTCAGGGGATCGATGCCCCAGGGACATGCCCTAAGGACATGCCTCGGACAATCTGGTCCGTCAGCTCCGAAGCCCCGCCTCGTAAGCGGCCTTGAGCTCCGGAAACAACTCGCCATACGGCGGGCAATCTACGCCAAGGATCGCGACCTCGATTGCGCCCAGCTCCTCGAAATAGTCTTCGATATACGCGCCGCCGGTCGATCGGATCGCCGTATCCCCGAGCATGACGACGATGACGCTTTCTTTGGTGATGATGTCGCGGCGATATGCGCTGGTAGGCAAGAACCGTCCAAACGCAACGCCCATTGCGGCATCGCCGTTCTCGAACGCCGTATACCCAATGAGCTGATCGTCGACGTAGATTTCGAACCGCTGCATTCGATAGTTCTCAGCGGTTCTCAGCGAGCTACTCCGCCGCCTGCTTCGCCGCCGTCGCCTCGAACACCGCACCGAAGGCTGCGTGGATCACTTCCGGCCCTGCCCCCTGGCGGGTCGCATCGGAAGACAGGATCTGTCGGTAGCGCCGGGCGCCCGGCCAGCCCTGGAACAGGCCGACCATGTGCCGCGTCACATGGATCAGCCGGCCGCCATTGGCGATATGCGTCGCGGCATACGCGGCCATCGCGTCACGGACACCGCTCCAGAAATCGAGATCGAGCCGATGACCACGCTCGGAGAATTCGCCCGCAGGCTGCGCCGCCGTTCCTGTAACCGGGTGCGGGAAATGGCCATCGGCCGCCGTCAGCATCGCACTGTCGTGATAGGCGGCACGGCCGAGCATGACGCCGTCAAGGTGTTGCAGTTGCTCAAGCGCCTGGCTCAAGGTCTGAAGGCCACCATTGATGCCGATGAAAAGATCAGGATTTTCCTGCTTCAGCCGATGCACCAGGTCATAGTCGAGCGGTGGGATCTCGCGGTTTTCCTTGGGGCTCAAGCCCTGCAGCCACGCCTTGCGCGCATGCACCCAGACGGCGTCCGTGCCGGCATTGACCACCTGCGCAACCAGCCTGCGCAGCGCCACCTCCGGGTCCTGATCGTCGACGCCGATGCGGCACTTGACCGTCACCGGGATCTTGACCGCCGCCTTCATCGCCGAAACGCAGGCCGCGACCGTCTCCGGCTCCTGCATGAGGCAGGCGCCGAAGGTGCCCGATTGCACCCGGTCCGACGGACAGCCGACATTCATGTTGATCTCGTCATAGCCGAAGTCCTCGGCAATGGCCGCCGCCTCCGCCATTTTCCGGGGATCGTTGCCGCCAAGTTGCAGCGCAACCGGGTTCTCCGAGACGTCAAAGCCGAGCAGCCGCTGCCGGTCGCCCCGCAGGATCGCTTCGGCGACGATCATTTCCGTATAGAGCAACGCATGCTTCGACAGCTGCCGCGCGAAGAAGCGATAGTGGCGATCGGTCCAGTCGATCATGGGCGCCACGGCGAAGACCGGTGCGTTGAAATAGTGACGGTTGCCCGGATTTCCGGGCTGCGCGCGGCCTTCTGCCATGCTCGATCAACTCTCGTTATTCTGGCTTTGCACGCCGGTGCCGCAATGTAGCACGCACGGCGGATCAGTAGCACCGGCGCCCGATTGGCGCCAAGGCTCCCACAGGGGACCGCGCCTTATACAGCGCAACGCCCAAGAATGCGAGACGGTGCGAACGAAACGGACCGGCCCTCTCTCGACGCAACCAGGAGTCCGCCGATCGCCGGACAGGACGTCCGGCTATCCAATTGATATTGCGGCCATCACACTTGCCGGCTACAACCTGCGCGGCAAAAATCTATGGGGAACATCGATGCTGAAATACCTCTACCTCGGACTGGCCGCGCTTGCGCTCTCGGGCTGCCAGCCGCCGGCGCCGGAATCCGTCCTGGCAACGCAAAAGCCGCCGTCGGCGGCGGTGCGCAGGGAGTATGTTGCCGTGATGCGGTCAATCGACGCCAAGGGCGCCCAGTTCAAGACGGCGGAGATATCGAGCGTGGTCTTGCTCAATCCCGAAGCCAAGATCTACGCGTTCTGCGTTCGCTTCAGGGAAACGAGGATTCAGGAAGTATTGCAGGTCGGTGGCTATGCCCTGCGCGATGGGAAAATCGTTGACTCGAGCTCGTACGATTCCCGCTGCGGCGACAAGAGACTGCGCTGGTACGACTTCCCGGAACTCCGCACGATGCGGGGCTGACGGGATCGCCAGTCGGGCGGAGGCCGCACAACGTCGCGAGGACCGCCTCCGCCCCCCGATACTCCGCCATCAGCATGGTTTCCATTTTGTTAAGCAGAATCGCCGATCGTCCCGCTTTGACTTGATCGTCGTCGGAGCGAAGACATGAGCTACGATTGGAGCGGCGCACGGCGCCGACGCACAATAGCGACCGCGATAGGCGCAGCGTTCCTGTTGGCAGCGCTGGCCGCCACCGTCGCCGCGGCCGTTGCCGGCAGCCTGTTCTGACGCGCACTCTGCTAGCGCGCAAAAAACAGCAGGCCGCCCGGGTTCGAACCGACAGCGCCGGGTCTCGGCGCTCGCCGGGCGGGAGCTTGCCTTCTTCGCCGCGAAATGATCGCCTCTCGCTGCAACCGAAAAGCGAAGGAATCATGCGATGTCGAAATCCCCGGACGATATGAGCGCTGAGGAGCTTCGCCTCCATGGCGATGCAGCGCAACTCGGACAGCTGTCGATCCTGAATGCGACGGTGGCAGCTCTCGTCATGCAGGCGCAAGACAAGCAGGCGATCGTCGATTCCATCGCCACGTGCCTCGCCGATCTCAGGGCCGCGTGGCAGAACGTCGAGGATGCCGGATCTTTCGGAGAAGCAGCCATGGCCGGTGCAGAGGCGTCCGCCAACCTCTTTCTCTACTACGCGGACCCGCCGGCGCAGCACGACGCGTGACGCGATTTCCACCCTTGCGGCTCCCCGGACTTGACAGGAACGACCCAAGGCGATTACAGCGCCGCGCGTCTATCGATATGCCAGTGGTCACTGTCCAAGCACCTGCTCCCTAGTTTCGCCTTTAATCCATTTCGAACTAAGGACCTATAAGGTAAGGCAGCGCCCTGTATCGATACAGTAGCCAGGAAAAAGGACGGACGGCATGAAACGCGCGATCGCGGCACTGTTCACGCTTCTATTGGCCGGATGCCAGTCGATGGAACTGGAGACGCCGGAAATCGCAAGGCCGAGGCCTGTCGCTCCCTCCGTGCCGACCCTTTCGGGTGACGCGCTCCGGGACTTCCTCGTTGGCAAGACACTGCGCTACAATCTCAACGGTGTCGCCTCCACCTATTTCGCCGACGGCCGCTACGGCTATCGCGACTACGAGGTGCGCGATGGCGGCAGCTACACGATCACCGGCGACGAAGTCTGCATCGCCTTCGAGGATGGCGGCCACCGCTGCGACCAGTACGCCCTGATCGGATCCGACTACTACCGCATCGAAGAAGGCGGCCGCCGCACCAAGGTCGACCGCGTCGTCCCTGCGGCCTGATTGCCCGGAACTTGGGATCCTATCTCGCTGCCCTGAACAAAGTGGTCGGGGCGCCCTTCTGACCCCTCATTCCCAAGGGGTTCAATTCGGCCGCGTTCTGCCATAGTGCGCCTAAAAGCGCGGCCGAACGGGAGGGACGGGTGGCCCCATTGCGAGCGACACAATGCCTGGCGCTGTCGAAGGCCGACATGGCAAGGCTGCAGCGCGTCTTCGACGTGCTTTGCATCGAACAGGGCTGGGCGCGCGACGGCGAGCCGGCGCGGCGCCATGCCAGAATGCTGATCGACGACTATCTCGCCGGCAACACGAGCGAGGGGCGACTGCTCATTGCTGGCCGCGCCTATGCCGAACGGCTGCAGCGCGACGTCTCCTGCTAGGCTCGCTACATCTCTCATCCGCCCCACGGACTACCGCCGGCGCGTGCAGCGGACCGCAGAAACACGGAAAAGCTGCTTACAAATCCGTCCTCCTGCGCTACATTAGCAAGATCGACTGTCGAGGCCACTTGAGAGGAGCCAGGGGCCGACAGCCGCGGTGCCGGCATTCATTGAGATGATCTCGAGGAGGAGACGCATGCAATTAGTCTGGAAACAGCCGATTGAACTCGACTTTGTTGGCGGCGTTTGCCGCACCGTAAAAGGTCCCAGGGACGCACTTGCTTGCCTTGCCGATCATTGGCCCCGTCGCGGGCCGTTCTATGTTGCCGCCCGCAGCGCCTGCCGCGCCGCCATCGATGGTCGCCGCACGGCCGAAGAGGCACGAACGCTGTTCATCTCGGCCGCCGAGGAAGCCGAACTAGGCACCCACTGAGGCGCGCCCGCGCCGGACATGTCTCGCCGCTCTGAGCGGCAAACGCTCGCCATCCGCGGGCGCAAGCTACCGTTTTAGTTGAAGTCGCATAGCCCGCCGCTTGCTGACTGACGGTTGGCTCAGATCTTGGGCATTTGCCCGAAAACTGCATCATTTCGGCGCATTATCGCCCAATCGCGCATGATTTTTCCAGAAACGGCCCAATTTCTGTCGTGAAGCCTTCATTTCTCTGGCCTATATTCTGAGGTGCCTCATAAAAACCAATTTCGGAGCGCGTTAATCCCCGCAAGGGAATTCAAAAAAACGATATACGGGAGAGAAAATATGAGCGAGAGCAATCTCTATCGCATCGTTGAAGTCACCGTGAAGCAAGAAGGTGGCCGCCGCGACCTCGGCATCATGACCGTGCGCCAGGCGCTTGAGCTTCCCCAGGTTCCCAGTCTCGAATATAGCCATCCGGAGCTCAATTCGCGCTCGGACGGTCGATTCCTGACCCGAGATCAGCTTCAGGCCTACGCGCAGTGCGCCTGAGTTATCCGATCACGGCACCTTCTCGGGTGTCGTGAATTCGCGCGCCCATCCGGGCGCGCTTCAGCCGCAACCTCATCCTTGATCCCTGTCTTATTTTTCTACGGATCGATTCCGATTCGCGGATTTATGCAGTAACGTCCGGATTCTCTCCTGCCTCGCTCGAAGCCGAAATCGGCCGACGGCGAGCGCCCATCAAACGCGCAGCGATCTTCCTGTCGATCGAAGACAGATAGACGCGCAAGACCGGACGATCATGGAAACCATCATCCCTCCTCCGCTTCCCGTGCTGTTGCCGATCTCCGGTGGCCTCGTCGGATTTCCGGTTCGCCGGGTCTATTGCGTCGGCCGTAACTATGCCGCCCATGCCATCGAAATGGGCCACGATCCGGACCGCGAGCCGCCGTTCTTCTTCCAGAAGAACCCGGACAACCTGCTTGCCGCAGGTAGCGCCTTCCCCTACCCGCCGCTGACCTCGGATGTTCATCACGAGGTCGAACTCGTCGTGGCGTTGAAGCGCGGCGGCAGCAACATCGCCGTCGAGGATGCGCTGGATTGTGTCTACGGCTATGCCGTCGGGATCGATTTCACCCGCCGCGATCTGCAGGCGGAGGCCAAGAAGGCCGGCAAGCCCTGGGCCGCCGCCAAGGCCTTCGAACATTCCGCTCCGGTCTCGGCGATCGCGCCGGCCGAGGCGATCGGCCATCCCGTCAACGGCAACATCTGGCTGAAGGTGAATGGCGAAATGCGCCAGCAGGGCGATCTCGACCAGATGATCTGGAAAGTGCCGGAGATCATCGCCGAACTCTCGAAACTCTTCACCCTTGCTCCTGGCGACGTCATCATGACCGGCACGCCCTCGGGCGTTGGTGCCGTGGTGCGCGGCGACGAGGTCACCTGCGGCGTCGACGGCGTCGCAGCCCTTGCCGTGAGCGTTCTCTAGAGCCTCCAGCGTCCGCATGAACGTGCGAAGGATGTTCTAGAAGAGACCGCGCCAGGAAAGGCATCAACCGCCCGTCCTGGCATTGCATCATTTCAGACGACATGAAGGATACCTGCCGATGCCGCTTTATGCCCTTGGATCGCTTCGCCCGCAGACACCGCCGAATGGCAGCTACTGGGTGGCGCCTGACGCAAACGTCATCGGCCAGGTCGAGATCGGCGACGAGGTCGGAATCTGGTTCGGAGTAACGCTGCGCGGCGACAATGAGCCGATCCGGCTCGGCGCCCGCACCAACATCCAGGAAAATGTCGTCATCCATGTTGACCCGGGCTTTCCGGTGACGATCGGCGAAGGCTGTACCATCGGCCATGGCGCCATCATCCATGGCTGCACCATCGGCGAGAACTCGCTGATCGGCATGGGCGCGACCGTGCTCAACGGCGCCAGGATCGGCCGCAACTGCCTGGTCGGCGCCAATGCGCTGGTGACCGAAGGCAAGGAATTTCCCGACAACTCGCTGATCGTCGGCGCGCCGGCCAAGGCGATCCGCACGCTCGACGAGGCGGCAGTCGAAGGCTTGAAGCGCTCGGCAGCGCATTACGTCAAGAACTGGCGGCGCTACGCCACCGATCTCACCCGGCTGGATTGAACTTCAGCCAATCAGGCTGTTGCGTCCCGAATGGCAGCGCCGAACTTAGGCGCAGCTCTGGCAATGGCCGCGGATCTCGATCGTGGTCTTCTCGGTCTTGAAGTTCTGTGCCCGGGTCAGGGTCGAAAGCCGCTGCTCGATGGCCTCGTCGTGAAACTCCGTCACCTGGCCGCAGCCTTCGCAGATGGTGAAGGCAGTGACGCCATGGTCGTGCTCGTGATCGTGCGGGCAGGTGCAGGCAACGAAAGCATTGATGCTCTCCAGCCGATGGACGAGGCCGTATTCGAGCAGCTTGTCCAGTGCGCGATAGACCTGAAGCGGCGCGCGGAAGCCGTGGTCGCGCAGCTTGTCGAGAATGGTGTAGGCGCTCATCGGCCCTTCGGAATGGCTGAGCGCATCCATCACCAGCGTCTGGTTCTTGGTCAGTTGCGGCGTAACCATCAGTGGTGTCCTCCGGGCGTGGAATGATGCGCTGCCTCGATCGGGCGGCGGCCGATCGGTAGCAGACTCAGAACGAAAAGCCCAACCGCGGCAACGACGATAGACGGTCCCGACGGCGTATCCCAGTGCAGCGAGCCGAAAAGTCCGCCGGTGACGGCGAGCGCGCCGATGACCGAGGCAAGCACCGCCATCACCTCCGGCGAAGTCGAGAATCGCCGTGCGGTTGCGGCCGGGATGATCAGGAGCGAGGTGATAAGCAGAATGCCGACGATCTTCATGGCGATCGCGATCACAAGCGCCATCAAAAGCATGAAGAAGAGCCTTGTGCGCTCGGGCTTCAGGCCCTCGGCTTCGGCCAGTTCGGGGTTGACGGTGGAAGCCAAGAGCGGCCGCCAGAGATAGACGATCGCAAAGATCACCAGGATGCCGCCACCCCAGATGATGTCGATATCGGATTCGGAGACCGCGAGAATGTCGCCGAAGAGGAAGCCGACCAGATCGATGCGCACCCAGGTCATGAAGGCGACGATGACGAGGCCGACGGACAGCGCCGAATGGGAGAGGATGCCGAGCAACGCATCCGTCGACAGCGCGCCGCGCCGCTGCAGGAAAAGAAGCAGCACCGAGACGACGGAAGCGACGATGAAGACGCTGAGCATCAGATTGAGCTCGAGCAGCAGTGACAGCGCCACACCGAGCAGCGCCGAATGCGCCATGGTGTCACCGAAATAGGCCATGCGGCGCCAGATGACGAAGCAGCCGAGCGGCCCGGCCATCACGGCGATGCCGATGCCGGCGATCAGCGCGCGCACGAAGAAATCGTCAAGCATCGCGCTTCTCCTTCGCGTCATAGCCATGCAGCCGCGAATGATGGCCGCAACCGCAATCCTCGCCGTGATCGTGCACGTTTTCCTCGTGGTCGTGGTGGTGGCCGTCGCCGGGATAGCAATGCTCGGTAATCGAACCGTCCGCATGCAGCACCCGGCCATCGGGCAGATGGGTGTGGTCGTGGTGGTGGCTGTAAACGGCAAGCGCATTGGCGGCCCGACGTCCGAAGAGCTTCTGATATTCGGGGCTCTGGCTGACCACCTGCGGCGTGCCGCGGCAGCAGACATGGCCGTTGAGACAAACGACCGTATCGGTCTCGGCCATGACGATGTGCAGGTCGTGCGAGATCAACAGGATGCCGCAGCCGGTGCGGTTACGGATCTGCTTGATCAGTTCGTAGAGTGCGATCTCACCGCTGAAGTCGACCCCCTGAACCGGCTCGTCGAGCACCAGCAGGTCCGGCTTGCGGGCAATGGCGCGGGCGAGCAGCGCGCGCTGGAACTCGCCACCGGAGAGATGCTGCACCTCGGATTTCGCCAGATGCAGCACGCCGGTCGCCGACAGCGCTTCCTCGATCTCCCGGCCCTTCAGCGGACCGGTCAGCGTCATCAGCCGCTCGACCGTCAAAGGCAGCGTCCAGTCGACGCTGAGCTTCTGCGGCACGTAGCCGACCTTCAGGCCCCGCTTGCGTTCGACATAGCCTTCGTCCGGCTTCAGCACGCCGATCGCCGTCTTCGCCGTCGTCGATTTGCCCGAGCCATTCGGCCCGATCAGCGTGACGATCTCGCCCGGGCTGATCGAGAACTCGACGCCACGCACCAGCCAGCGGCCGTTGCGGCGCACGCCCGTATTGCTGAGATTGACCAGCGGCAGCGTTTCTGGGGAGCGGAAATTCAGCATGAAAAAATTCCGGATTGGATGGTTGCCACTGGCTATCGCACACGTTATAGCATAACGCAATTGATGTAATAACATTACATGACGACTTCAAGGCCATCAACGACCTGCTGAAGCAAGAGATTGCATGCCCGACAGCGCGCCCGGTCGATGCGGCCAGGTGCGTCATTCAAGCCCGGAGAACCCGATGAAATCGACATCCGCCCTGCTCTTTGCCTCCACCATGTTCTTCACCGCGCCGGCATTCGCTGCTGGCCCCAATGTGGTGGTTTCGATCAAGCCTATCCACTCCCTCGTCGCCTCGATCATGCAGGGCGTCGGCGAGCCATCGCTGATCGTCGAGGGTGCGGCATCCCCGCACACCTACAACATGAAGCCCTCCAACGCGTCGGCCCTGCAGGCGGCAAACGTGGTCTTCTGGGTCGGCCCCGGGCTCGAAGCCTTCCTCGACAAGCCGCTCGATGCGCTTTCCGGTGACGCAAAGGTGGTGGAACTCAGCGAGGCCCCGGGCATCGAGAAGCTGAAGTTCCGCGAAGGCGGTGCCTTCGAAGCCCATGACCACGGCGAAGAGGGCGAGGAAGGCCACAAGCATGCGGAAGGCGAAGCGGAACACGATCACGCCGCAGCGCCGGAAGCGGCCGAAGCGCACGAGGGGCACGATCACGACCACGGTCATGGCGACACCGACATGCACATGTGGCTCGACCCGATGAATGCCAAGGCGATGGCCGCCGAGATCGAAAAGACGCTCGCCGCGGCCGATCCGGACAATGCCGGCGCCTACAAGGCCAATCTGGAAGCGCTGAACAAGCGGCTGGATGGGCTCGACGCCAAGCTGACGGAGACCGTGGCGCCGGTGAAGGACAAGCCCTTCGTTGTCTTCCACGACGCCTACCAGTATTTCGAGCATCGCTACAAGGTCCGCGTCGCCGGCTCGATCACCGTCAGCCCGGAGGTGCTGCCGGGTGCGGAGCGGCTGTCGCAGATCCACGCCAAGATCAAGGAACTTGGCGCAACCTGCGTTTTTGCCGAACCGCAGTTCGAGCCTAAGCTGATCAATGTGGTGATCGAGGGAACGCCGGCGAAATCCGGCACCCTCGACCCGGAAGCCGGCACCCTCGACGCTGGCCCGGATCTCTACTTCCAGATGATGGAAGGGATCGGCACTTCGCTGAAAACCTGCCTCGCCTCGGCAAGCTGACCCGTCCTCCCAAGACGGCGAGGTGGGCGTTCGCGCCCGCCTCCTCCTCCTTCCAGCGTCCCCTTCTTCTGTCATGCTCGGGCTTGACCCAAGCATCACCGTGGACGGAGGCAGAACCGTTCCTCCAGTCAAGCCGAGGATGACGAGCGGAAGGTCAGCCACCGGTTACGGAGGAGGTTATGAGAACGACTGGCTGAGCGGCAAATCGGGTCCTGCCGAAGGGTCGAACGCCAAACTTCGAACTCGCGTATCCGGCGGGCGTCCGCGCTCGCCTTTTCTCTTCGCATTGTATGTAACGATATAACATTCAGGAAACAATTGATGGAAAAGCTTCCCGTCACCGTGCTCTCCGGCTTTCTCGGCGCCGGCAAGACCACCCTGCTCAATCACGTGCTCTCCAACCGCGACGGCCTGCGCGTCGCCGTCATCGTCAATGACATGAGCGAGGTCAACATCGATGCAGCTCTGGTGCGCGACGGCGGCGCCGGTCTGTCGCGCACGGAAGAGGAACTGGTAGAAATGACCAATGGCTGCATCTGTTGCACGCTGCGCGACGATCTCCTGAAGGAGGTCCGCAACCTCGCGGAACAGAGCCGCTTCGACTATCTGCTGATCGAATCGAGCGGCATTTCCGAGCCCCTGCCCGTCGCCACCACCTTCGATTTTCGCGACGAGGACGGCGAGAGCCTTGCCGATGTCGCGCGCCTCGACACGATGGTGACCGTCGTCGACGCCGTGAACCTGATCGCTAACTATTCCTCGCTCGATTTCCTCGCCGATCGCGGTGAGACCGCCGGCGAAGGCGATACGCGCACGCTGGTCGACCTCCTGGTCGAGCAGATCGAATTTGCCGATGTCGTCGTCCTCAACAAGATCGGCACGGCGACGCCCGAGCAGGTGGATGCCGCCCGCAAGATCATCGTCGGGCTCAATCCCGATGCGCAGCTGATCGAGACCGATTTCGGCAAGGTCAACCTGCGCGAGGTGCTTGGAACCGGCCGCTTCGATCTCGCCAAGGCGGAAGAGCATCCGCTCTGGTACAAGGAACTGCATGGTTTCAATGACCATATCCCGGAGACCGAGGAGTATGGCATCCGCTCCTTCGTCTATCGTGCCCGCCGTCCGCTCGACCCCATGCGCTTCCAGGCATTCCTCAACCGCTCCTGGCCGGGCGTGCTCCGCGCCAAGGGCTTCTTCTGGCTCGCGACCCGCCCCCATTATGTCGGCGAGATCAGCCAGGCGGGGCCGCTGGTCCGTACAGGAAAGATGGGCCTTTGGTGGTCGGCCGTACCGAAGGAGCAGTGGCCGCGTGATCCGGGTTTCCTGAAGGCAGTCGGTCCCTACCTGGATCCGGTCTGGGGCGATCGCCGCCAGGAGATCGTGTTCATCGGCGCCGACCCGATGGACGAGGCAAATCTTCGCGCCGAACTCGACGCCTGCTTGATTGCCGACGATAGCTTCCGTCCGGAGCGCTGGCGCGATCTCGCCGATCCCTTCGCCAACTGGTCGCCACGGGCCGCCTGATGGCAGACACTGCGCGCGCCCCGCGCCGACCACGCTTCATCTGCATGGCGCTCAACGCCGCCGGGCGTCCGGTGCCGATGTTCGATCCCTTTCTCGGGGATGCACCCGGGAGCGAAGTGGATATGCTGGATGTCGCGGGCGAGATCGAAGGACTGCTGTTTGGAGAACGACCGGGCGCCATCACCGCCCTTGGAAACGGCAAAGGGGCAGCGTAGTGAACGCCACCCCCTTGTTGTATCGGCGATCCGTGAGGATCAGCGAACCGTGGTCAGGCCGACGATGACGCCGGTTGCAAGGCTGATCAGCAGGAAGTCGTTGCCAGACCGCACCCACTGCTGGCCGCGCGGCGGCGGGCGCAGCTTGTAGTAACGGTAGTCGCGCACCTGCGCCATGTGGCGGCGTTCGGCCGGCGACAGGCGATGACCGCGCGCCCAGCGCTCCTTCTTCTTGACGATCACGCGCTTCTCGATCGTGACGTGCTTGTCGACATGGCGGTCGACGTGACGATCCATATGGCGATCGACGGGGCGGCGGGAGCGATCATAATTCTGCGCCACCTCGAAAGATCCTGCCGGCTGGGCAAGGGCCGCGACCGGCGTGATCAGAACGGAGCTGGCGACGAGCGCGATCAGGAGACGTTTCATTCGGGTGTCCTTTCGTTGTATGCACCCGGAAATTAGGCCACGCTTCCTGAACCGAATATGAAACTCTACATTACAAATACGTAATGATATCTGATGTTTATTCGTATTTTCTAATGTTTTTGCATTAGCCCGCACCAAGACTGACGTAACGGAAGCAATCGAAATCGGCGGGCTTGCCGGCACCGGATGTATCGAAGGCGAACATGCCGGCGAAGGCGCCGGTGAAGGATCCATGCTCGCCGCGGCCACCCTCGTCCGAGACCACGCCCGCATCGAGAACCGGGCCGACCGCGCGCCAATCGCCTGCCCGCCTCTCCCGCCAGAAGAACTGCAGATCGTTGTCGCGGATCTCCATGGCAAGCTCGATCGGGCCATCCGGAATGGCGACGCCGCTGCCAAGTGGAAATTCCAGCCGGCCATGCGGGAAATCACCCGGGCATGACAGGATCGTCAGCGCCCGCCCCAGCGTTTCATGCCAGGTGACGCCGAGTGCATGGAACTTGTGGCGGTTGTAGTAATGCGTCAGGCCCGCGACCTGCTGGTAGGTTTCGGCCGTGAAGTCGACGGCTGTTTCGGCGCGGAAGGAATGATGCTCCTGCCGCCGCGCCACCAGCGCCTGCTCGAACCAGCTGCCGATGCTCTCGCGGCCGAAGAGCCGGAGATGACCGGCTCTCCTCTCCGGCGAGAAGATCCGCTCCGGCCGCGGCGTGCGCAGCCACTGGAACTCCAGAGGAAGTGCGTCGTCGTCGAAATCCGTCTCCACGACATCAGGCGCCTGCAGATCTTCCACCGGCCCCGGCGCGGGCACGAGCACCTCGGGCACCGGGCCGCCATTCTCCAGATAGAGCCAGCCGTCGTCGCGCCAGACGCATTTCTGCAGCGCCGTCTCGCGGCCGAGCGTGCAGCGGCGCAGAGGCGTAAGCGGCCGGCCGGTCAGGTGCGTGTGATAGGCCTGGCCATCAGGCGTTTCGACATATTGCCCGTGACCGGCACGCTGCAACGGCGCATCCGGGTGATCCTTTGACGTGATCAGATAGGTATCCGGGTGCATTTCATAGGGGCCGTCGATGGAGCGTGAGCGCGCCATGGTGACGGCGTGGTCGTAGCCGGTGCCGCCTTCTGCCGTCGTCAGGTAATACCAGCCGTTCTTCTTGAAGAGATGCGGACCCTCGACGAGGCCGAGCGGCGAACCGGCAAAGATGTTCTTCACCGGGCCGACGAGCTTGCGGGTGCGCTCGTCCCACTCCTGCAGCAGGATTCCGTCGAAGGCCGGATGTTTCGGCGAGCCGCCGAAGCTTTCAGTCCGGTGGTTCCACTGCATGTTGAGGAACCATTTGCGGCCGTCGTCGTCATGAAACAGCGACGGGTCGAAGCCTGAGGAATTGACGTAGACCGGGTCCGACCAGGTCGCCTCGATCGCCTCCGCCGTGACGATAAAATTGTGCGCGTCCTTGAAGTTGCCGTCGAAACGCTTGACGTCGGTGTAGACCAGAAAGAACAGCCCGTCATCGTAAGAGAGACACGGCGCCCAGATGCCGCAGCTGTCCGGGTTGCCGCGCATGTCGAGCTGGCTTGCGCGCTCCAGCGGCCGGCGAATGACCTTCCAGTTCACCAGATCCCGCGAGTGGTGGATCTGCACGCCCGGGTACCATTCGAAGGTGGAGGTCGCGATGTAATAGTCGTCTCCGACGCGGCAGATCGATGGGTCCGGGTTGAAGCCCCTAAGGATCGGGTTGCGGATCATGGCGGTCATGTTTCGGCGTCCTCCGTTGGTGCGCGCATCCGATCTTAAAAATCATACGATTTCAAGACTGCAACGTTGCAGTAAGACGCACGCACCGATCCCTGTGGCCGCGTTTCCACACCGATTCGCACGGCTTGCGGGTCGGCTGGAACCGTCCGCCCGTCGTCGGGCCGCCGTTGCAAATCGGGTTTGCACAAACAATGAGCAGAGCGCCGTGACAGCCTATTCTACTTTAGTCGGAGGCGGCCGAACTACCCGGGAAAATCGCATCGCGGACTTGAACGCGCGCTTGAAATCGGCACTCTGGCTGTGCTTGGCACAATAACGATAAGAGCCACTGCGGGGAGGAAATCGATGAGAGCTTTGCTCGGCTTCAGCCGACTTATAGACACGATCACGGAGTTTATCGGAAAGGCGGTTTCATGGCTCATCCTGGCGGCCGTGCTCGTCAGCGCCGGAAACGCCGTCATCCGAAAGATCTTCAACATGTCGTCGAACGCCTGGCTCGAGGCGCAATGGTACCTGTTCGGCGCCGCCTTCATGTTCGCCGCCGCCTACACGCTCAGCCAGAACGAACATATCCGCATCGACGTGGTGTACGGCCAGTTCTCGCGCCGCGTGCAGCACTGGATCGACCTGCTGGGGCATCTCTTCTTCCTGATGCCCTTCGTGCTGCTGGTGCTCTATTACCTCTTCCCCTACGTGAAGATGTCCTACGTATCGGGCGAGGTCTCTTCCTCGGCCGGCGGCCTGATCATCTGGCCCGCCAAGGCCATCCTCCTCTTCGGCTTTCTGCTGCTCGCGTTTCAGGGCGTATCCGAGATCATCAAGAAGATCGCGATCATGACCGGCAACATGGAGGACCCGACACCCTACGTGCCGACCCATGCGCCGCTTGACGATGTCGTTTCGCCGGAGACCCGTCCATGATCGAATTCATCGCTGAAAACCTGGCGCCGATCATGTTCGCGTCGCTGATCGTGTTCCTGTTGCTGGGATACCCGGTCGCCTTCTCCCTCGCCGCCAACGGCCTCCTGTTCTTCATCATCGGCGTCGAACTCGCACCGCTGTCGGACTCGATCAATCTTTCCTGGCCGCTGCTCAATGCGCTGCCGGACCGGTTCTGGGGGGTGATGTCGAACGACACATTGCTTGCCATCCCCTTCTTTACCTTCATGGGGATCGTCCTCGAGAAATCGGGCATGGCCGAAGACCTGCTCGACACGATCGGCCAGCTCTTCGGACCGATCCGCGGCGGTCTTGCCTATGCGGTCATCTTCGTCGGCGCGCTGCTTGCAGCCACCACCGGTGTCGTCGCCGCCTCGGTCATCGCCATGGGCCTGATCTCGCTGCCGATCATGCTGCGCTACGGCTATGACCGGAAGGTCGCCTCGGGCGTCATCGCCGCCTCGGGCACGCTTGCCCAGATCATCCCGCCGTCGCTCGTCCTGATCGTTCTTGCCGACCAGCTCGGCCGCTCGGTCGGCGACATGTATGCCGGCGCCCTCATCCCGGGCCTCGTGCTCACCGGTCTGTACATGGTCTACATTCTGATCATGACGATCCTGAAGCGAGACTCGATGCCGGCGCTGCCGCCGGAAGCCCGCACGCTCGGCTCCGGCGTCACCTCGCTGATCATCGCGCTCATCGTCGCCGGCGCCTTTGCCTATGCGGCGCATGTCTACCTCTATCCGACTCATGGCGAGAACGCCGATATCCTCGGCGCAACCGTGGGCGTCGCCTTCATCTACGTCGTCGCCCTGCTCGATCGCGGCCTGAAGATCAATGCGATGTCCAGGCTCGCCCAGCAGGTCATCATCGTGCTGATCCCGCCGCTGGCGCTGATCTTCCTCGTTCTCGGCACCATCTTCCTCGGCATCGCGACGCCGACCGAAGGCGGCGCCATGGGGGCCGTCGGTGCGCTGATCATGGCGGCGGCCAAGGGCCGGCTCCACATGGACGTCGTGCGTGGCGCGCTGACGGCGACGACGCGGCTTTCGGCCTTCGTGCTGTTCATCCTCATCGGTGCGCGCGTCTTCTCGCTCACCTTCTATGGGGTCAATGGCCACCTCTGGGTCGAACATCTGCTGACGGCGATGCCGGGCGGCGAGACCGGCTTCCTGATCGCCGTCAACCTGCTCGTCTTCTTCCTGGCCTTCTTCCTGGATTTCTTCGAGCTCGCCTTCATCATCGTGCCGCTCCTGGCGCCGGCTGCCGACAAGCTCGGCATCGACCTCATCTGGTTCGGCGTGCTGCTCGGCATCAACATGCAGACGAGCTTCATGCACCCGCCCTTCGGCTTCGCGCTCTTCTATCTGCGCTCGGTCGCGGCAAAGGTGCCCTATCTCGACAGGCTCACCGGCAAGACGATCCAACCGGTGACGACCGGGCAGATCTACTGGGGTGCGGTGCCTTTCGTCGGCATCCAAATCCTGATGGTGGCACTGACGATCATGTTCCCGCAGATGGTCATGCACTACAAGGGAACGGGACCGGTCGTCGACCCGAACACCATCAAGATCGAGGTTCCCAGCTTCGCGCCAGGGGGCGGCTTGTCATTGCCGGACAATGGCGGCGGTCTCGGCCTTCCGGGCGGCCTGCAGCTTCCGGGTGATAGCCCGCTCGACCAGAAGCCTGCCGACCAGGGCGGCGGCTCTCAACCGCAGCCGGCACCTTCGAACGACCTCAGCCAGCCGCCGTCGTTTGGCACGGGTGCCCAGCCGCAGCCAGCGCCTTCAAACGACCTCAGCCAACCGCCGTCGTTCAAGTAAGACGGCTGGCACCCCAAACAGAAGGGCGGCCCCGTAAGGGTCGCCCTTTTCGTTTGCCAACAACGATGCACGATACCTGCAGGAGGTCGAGCGGAAACCACACTCTCCCTCATTCCTGTGCCTGTCACAGGAATCCAGCCAGCCCTAGTCCTTGGGCTGAAAAAAGCCTTTCGATCCGACGGACGTCGGATCGCTGGATCCCCGCCACAAGGGCGAGGATGAGGGAGAACAGGGCACGCATATCGCCACAAGCCATCGGTGATGGTCCGTCAGCAATCTCAGAGCAGCCACACCAAACGCATTGTTCACTCGATCCGCTTGGCCGGATTGTCGCGATACCAGTCGACGATCATGGGCATCATCTCCTCGAACGGACCTCCGACGAAGACATTGAGCAGCCCCATGCGCTCGGCGCTCTCGTTGCGAAAATCATGCATCGTGCCGCGCGGGATGACGCACAGCGAACCCTTCGGCATCTGGTGCCAGGTGTCGCCGACGAGCACGCTGGCGGTGCCATCGATCACATAGAAGATCTCGTCATTGTCATCATGCTTGTGGGCGCCCGGCCCCTCGTGTCGGGCCTCCAGCCACCATTCCGAGATCGAAAAGCGGCCCGCCGTCTCGGCACCATCGGCTTTGAAGACCGCCTGTATCGCGCCCATGTCGTACCGCCGACCGCCATCGGGACCGAGCACGACCGATTGAGCTTCGCTTTGCATGGCTGCTCCTCCGCTCCGTTGAGGCCGCAACCCTACCACGAAATCGCTTTGTTCGCCGGTCGATGTCTCCAAACGAAAAAACCGCCCGCAACGAATGTTGCGAGCGGCTCCTGATCTGTCGGCGATGGGCGAAAAGCTTAGAGCTTGCCGCCGCGCTGCTGGATCATCATGAAGGTATCGTAGTTGTATTCGGCGATCTGGGCGTTGAGGTAGTACTCGCCGCGGAACGCCTTGATCGAGTCCCAGATCTTCTTGAAGGTCGGGTTCGAGTCTTCCATTTCGGCATAGACTTCGTTTGCCTTGTCGAAGCAGGCCGAGAGGATTTCGGCGCTGAACGGGCTGAGCTTCGCGCCTGATGCAACGAGGCGCTTGATCGCCGCCGGGTTCAGGTAGTCGTACTTCTGCAGCATGTTCGCGTCGGTCGCCTGGCAGGCGGTGCGTAGCAGCGACTGGTAGTTCTTCGGCAGGCCTTCGAAGGCCGCCTTGTTGAACATGGCGTGAACCGTCGGGCCACCTTCCCACCAGCCGGGATAGTAGTAGTACGGCGCGACCTTGTAGAAGCCGAGCTTCTCGTCGTCATAGGGACCGACCCACTCGGCCGCGTCGATCGTGCCTTTTTCCAGTGCCGGATAGATGTCGCCGCCGGCGATCTGCTGCGGCACGACCCCGAGCTTTTCGACGACCTTGCCGGCAAAGCCCCCGATGCGCATCTTCAGGCCCTGCATGTCGGCGACCGTCTTGATCTCCTTGCGGAACCAGCCACCCATCTGCACGCCGGTGTTGCCGCCGGGGAAGCCGATGAGACCCTGGGTCGCCAGGAACTCGTTGAAGAGGTCGATGCCGCCGCCATGGTAGTGCCAGGCGTTCATGCCACGCGCGTTGAGCGCGAAGGGAACGGCCGCACCAAGCGCCCAGGTCGGGTCCTTGCCCCAGTAATAATAGGCGACCGTGTGGCAGGCCTCGACCGTACCGGCCGCAGCAGCGTCAGCAGCCTGCAGGCCAGGAACGATTTCGCCGGCTGCGAAGACCTGGATCTGGAACGCGCCGTCGGTCGCCTCGGACACGTATTTGGCCAGCACTTCGCCGCCGCCATAGATCGTGTCGAGAGACTTCGGGAACGATGACGCCAGGCGCCAGTTGACCTTGGGGTTTGCCTGCGCGATGGCCGGCGTCGCAAGCGCGGCAGCACCTGCGGCCGCCAGGCCGCCGAGGCTTGCGTTTTTGATAAATGAACGGCGATCCATGGTTCCTCCCCTAGTTCTCGCCTGAAGGGCGGGCGCGGTGCGCCACCTCCCACTAATCCACCCTGCCCCTTCCCGGACGACGGTGGCTCCTCCTCGTTACCCGCCGAAAGCGACACGGATCCGCATCGCAACCGCCGGGCATTGTCGCACCTTACAGAAACACAAAACCATGTCCAGAAGGCGCCTTTCGGCGCGTATTCGACTTTTGTCTAATGCGCCGGAAGATAGCCCGATCTGCCCAAAATGCAGGCAAATCAATGTTTTCAGCAGACCTCAGCGTTCGGCCGAGGAGGCCCAGAGGTTGATGTCGGCTTCGCGCGCATAGAGATCGATCTCCGCCAGTTCTTCCGCCGTGAACGTGTCGTTCTCCAGCGCCTTGACGCAATCGACGATCTGTTCGGAGCGGCTGGCGCCGATCAGCGCCGAGGTGATGCGACCGTTGCGCAGCACCCAGGCAAGCGCCATCTGCGCCAGCGTCTGGCCGCGCTTTTCAGCAATGCCGTTTAGCTTGCGGATGTTGTCGATGATCTCAGGACGAATGAAGTCCTTCTTCAGGAAGTGGTTCTGCGCCGCGCGGCTGTCGCTCGGAATGCCCTGCAGATACTTGGTCGTCAGCATGCCTTGAGCGAGCGGCGAGAAGACGATCGAGCCGATGCCGAGATCCTCGAGCGTGTGGATCAGGCCATCATCTTCGATCCAGCGGTTGAGCATGGAATAGCTCGGCTGGTGGATGAGGCAGGGCGTACCCAGATCCTTCAGGATCGCCGCCGCTTCGCGGGTGCGCTGCGAGTTGTAGGAAGAGATGCCGACATAGAGCGCCCGGCCGGAACGAACGATATGGTCGAGCGCGCCGCAGGTCTCTTCGAGCGGCGTGTCCGGATCGAAGCGGTGCGAATAGAAGATGTCGACATAGTCGAGGCCCATGCGCTTCAGGCTCTGGTCGCAGGACGCGATCATGTATTTGCGGCTGCCCCATTCGCCATAGGGACCAGCCCACATGTCGTATCCGGCCTTGGACGAGATGATCAGCTCGTCGCGTAGGTGCGCGAAATCGGTGCGCATGATCTCACCGAAGGCGGTCTCAGCCGAGCCCGGAGGCGGACCGTAATTGTTGGCGAGATCGAAATGGGTGATGCCGAGATCGAACGCGGTGCGGCACATGTCGACCTTGCGGTCGTGCGGCGTGTCGTTGCCGAAATTGTGCCAGAGCCCCAGCGAGATCGCCGGCAGCTTCAGGCCGGAACGGCCGACGCGGTTATATTTCATGGTGTCGTAGCGGTTTTCCGCCGGTAGCCAGGTCATCGCAAATCCTCCGCGATCGGTATCTGGATGGCGTGGGAACAGCCATCCAGTGAACTCAAGGGGCTCCGCAGTGCTTGCGGATACCCGACAGGAAAAGCTCTAGCGCATATGCGGAAGACCCGGAATCGATATCGAGGTGATTTGCACACTTTCGCGTTGCGGCCCAGGCTGCCTAAACCGCCTGGAGATTTTCCGATTTCGCCAAGAGCAAGCGGTCGTCGTGCACTTCATAAGGTGTAGCTGGCATTCGCCCCGTCACAGGAACTGGCGTCGACAGGAGTTTCACCGGCAACGGGAAAGGCACATTCCGACCAGCCGCTTCGATGCGCTCTTTTTTTGAAAGCATCATGTCAAGCAGGCCGGCATTGCTCTCGGTGGTACAAAGCCAATCCGGCGCCAATTCGTGACGTACGAAACTGGAACCCTCCGATCGCACGCCGATCATGGCGAGAAGCTTCACCTCCGTACTTTCGGCTCGCTTGTCACCAGGCTCGCGCCATTGCGTACCGCCCGAAGCTATATCCATTGCGACATCCGGCGCCATGAGATGAAGGATAAGTATCGCCGTTGCAGCATCGCATTCGGGCTGCGTCACAACCCATAACAGGACGTCGTAGAGCTCTTCGTAGTCCCAATTGAGCCCAGGCAGCAGATGCCACAGATCCGGATCTCGCGGCGCTTCAGTCCTCAACCACTGCAAAATGTCTGGAATCTCCCAGAAATAATATTCTGCCGCCCAACGGGCATCCGAGGCCCGTTTAGCCTCCGCGTCGAGCTTGGCTTGGCGCCTCACCCGCCTGTACCGGGCCACGCGATCGATCATTTGTCGGGCGTACGATCTGCGTGGCGGCGGCCCGCCGTAAATGTCGCGCAATTGCTGAAACGCCTTCTGCTCTTGCTCGGAGAGCCGGGGGAACGTGCTCTTGAATTCCCGATCGTTCATCGTCGTTGTCGCGTGCAACAATTCGACAAAGCGCGCCTCGCGTTTGCTAAGGTCGGCAAATACCGGCGGCGGACCACCGCCCCCGGTGGTCTCGGAGATCGTTTCCAGCGTGCCAAGCATGGCGGGCCGCGGCCGCTTGGAGTGAGCCGATGCGCGCGAACCGGATAGAAACTCTGCACGCGCCGCGTCGTAGATTTCCGGCAATTTGCCGAGTGTCCTGTTCAGCCTTCGCCGGTCCAAATGCTGGTAGAGAAGAAACAGGCAACTCAGGACGACAACGGCGATCCAAAACAGTGTCTCGACACGCATTCCAACACCCCCAGATTGTACCTTGGGTGTATACGCACTCTGCATTGCCGAGGTGTTAAGCGCTGTTGGAAACGTGTCGTCACCGTCCATCTCACCGGGGCGCGTCACTCTTGGAAACGCCCCGGTGCAAGGTCGTAGAATTACGAGGCTGCGGCACGCCTTTCGCTCGATGCGTCCTCTTCCACCGCACGCAACAGCGCCCGCGCCTCCTCGATGCCGAGGGCTGCCGGCTGAGTGCAGGTGGTGGAAAGCTCGATGAACCGTCCCTCCTCGCCGGATTTCAGGATCGAGACCATGACGTCGACGCCGTGCAGCGCCCGGTCGAGCGAGCAGCGGGCATCGCGGCCCTCAAGGATCGCCAGCGCCATGTCGGCTAGACCGGCGGTGCGGTAGTTCGCCATCGGTCCTTGCGGGTGCTCCTGGTTGGCGATGCCGAAGGGGTGATCCCAGGGTTCGAGCGGCTGGATGTTCTTGTCCTGTCCGCTGATCTCCACCGTGCCGCCAAAGAAGTTCGGGTCCGGCACGTAGAGCGAGCCCTCGGTGCCATAGAGCTCCATGTTGGCATGGCGGTGTGACCAGACATCCCAGCTGGCTGACAGCGTGATCGTCGCGCCATTCTCAAACTCGAGCAGCGCGTGAATGTTGGTCGGCGTCTTGACCGGGATGACCTCGCCCTTGCGCGGCTCGCTGGTGATCGTGCGGGTCGGGTTGGCCTTGGTGGCGAGAGCCGCCACGCGCTTCACCGGGCCGATCAGGTTGATCAGGTTGGCGATGTAGTAGGGGCCGAGATCGAGGATCGGGCCGCCGCCCGGCAGGAAGAAGAAGTCCGGGTTCGGGTGCCACATCTCCATGCCGGGGCTCATGACATGGCAGGTGCCGGAGGTTACCCGGCCAATCTTGCCGGCATCGACGGCGCTGCGGGCAAGCTGATGCGCCCCGCCGAGGAAGGTATCGGGTGCGCAGCCGACCGAAAGACCCTTCGCCTTGGCGATTGCCCTGAGCTCTTCGCCCTGCTCGAGCGAAAGCACCAGCGGCTTTTCCGAATAGACGTGTTTCCCGGCTTCGAGGATCGCCTTGGAGACCGGGTAATGCGCGTCCGGGATCGTCAGGTTGACGACGATATCGACATCGGGATTGGCAAGAAGGGCCTCGATGCTCTGGGCTTCGACGCCGTACTCAGCCGCCCGCGCCTCGGCCGCCGCCGGGTTGATGTCGGCGCAGGCGACGACCTTGATGCCCTTGAAGAGCGGGGCGAGCTTGAAGTAGGTGGTGGAGATGTTGCCGCATCCGATGATGCCGACGCCAAGTTCCTTGGTCATGGATGAACCTGTTCTCAATAGGATTGGATGGAGGCGAGCGAGCGCTTGGCGAAGCGCTGGAAATCACTCGGATTGTCATGTTCGGCGATGAAGTAGCGCGCCTTGGTTCCCGAGAGCGCCTGGAACAGACCCTTCCAGTCGACGGTGCCCTCGCCGACATCGGCCCAGCCATCCTCGTCCTTCTTCTCGCCCGTCGGCGCGATATCCTTCACATGCACGGCGGTGATGCGGTCGCCATACTTCCTGATCCAGGCGATCGGATCGGCACCGCCACGGATGATCCAGGCGATATCGGCTTCCCACGAGAGATCCGGTCCGCCCTCAAAGATCAGGTCCTGCGGGATGCTGCCGTCCGGAAGGGCAAAGAACTCGAAATCGTGGTTGTGCCAGCCGAAGATCAGCCCGGCATCGCGATAGGGCTTGCCGGCCCTCTGCAGCCGCTCGCCGAAGGCACGCCAGCCGGCGGCATCGGTCGGGCGCTGGTCGGGCAGCAGGTAGGGGCAATAGATCGCCTTGATGCCGAGCGCCTTGGCGATTTCGAGCACGCGCGCCGGATCGCTTTCGAGCATGTCGAGACCAAAGTGGGCAGTCGGCATGGCAAGGCCATTCTCGTCGAGACCTTCCTTGAAGCTCGCGATCTCGGCGTCACTGAGCGCCGCATAGAGCGCGCCATAGCCTTCGACCTGGCTGTAGCCGGCGTCGCCGAGCGCCTTCAGCACATTGGCGAAAGGCGGGAAATTGCGGGCGCTATAAAGCTGGAAACTGACGTCCTTCATGAAATCCTCCTCGATTTCGTCTTGGGTCCTTGGGGGCTTTGGGGGTCTTGGGATTGTCGGGAGTGGGATCACCTGAGCCAGCTGTCGTAGTCCGACACCAGCAGATGGGTGGGTGCCGCATCCTCCTCGATCGCCGAGAAGCGACCGACCGGCTCGCGGAAATAGTTGTCGGTGAGATCGTCGTTGACGGTCGAGACCTCGCCCATCAGCACGTCGGCGCCTTCCGCCCAGAAGGCATGCCAGTTGCCGGGCAGCAGCGTGACGCTTTCACCGGCCCTGAGCTTCAACAGGTCGCCGGCTTTGAGCGTCCGCAGCCGCGCGTCGGTCGCGACGACGACGTCGCTCTCCTCGTCGACCGAGCCATCGGCCTTGGAATTGTACATCTGCAGCACCAGCGCGCCGCCGCCGCGATTGATGATGTCCTCGGTCTTTATCGCGTGGCGATGCAGCGGATTGACCTGATCCTTGGCGGTAATCATCAGCTTTTCGGCATAGACCATGCCCTGCCCGGTCTTAAGGTTCGAGGCATTGCCGTTGCGCAGCGTGAAGAGCACCAGCCCCAACTTGTCGAAGCGGCCCTTGCCATAGTCGGTGATGTCCCAGCCGAGCCGGGCGTCGAAGATCGTCGGGCTGTTGGACCTGATACGCACCTTCAGCTGCTCCGGCGACCAATAGGCAAAGGGCGGCAGTGTGAAGCCGAAGCTCTTCATGAAGGCATCGCTTTCGGCGATGATATCGTTGACGTGGCTGCGTTTCATGACGGTCAACCCTTTCCCTGGCAGGATTCGAGATCGAAGGCGGCAAAGCGCGGCAGCGCACCTGCGCCAAGCGGCACCTTCGGGGTGAAACGGATGACCTTGGCCTCACCGGCGGTGAGATCAAAGGCGTTGTCGGAATAGCGGCCGGCGACATCCGCCTCGATCATCACATGCAGCGCCAGGCCGCTCGCCTTGACCGTGACGTCGAAGACGCCCGCGCCTGCGGGCGCGACATCGAGCGTCAGGCCGGATGGCTTGAGGTCGAGCGCCTTGTAGGTGCCGTTGACGTGATGCCCCTCGCCGCGCATGCCGCTCGATGCCTCGAACGTCCAGAACAGCAGGTTGCCTTCGGGGATGTCAAAAGCGGCAATGCTCACCAGCGTGACGGCCCGGTCGGGGCTGCAGGTGCCGGCGGCCGCCGTCAGCGGCGTGCGCCTGCCGTCGAGCGAAACGAGGAACGTCTGCAGCTCCACCGTCACCGGCTCGGCCGTATCGTTGACCATCGAGAAGGCAATCTCCTTGCCGTCCGTGGACGGGATCGCTGCAACCGAAACCGGCTGGAAGAAGCGGCGCACCATGTAGTGCATCGCCTTCCAGCTGCCGCCATAGTCGAGGCTCGACCAGGAGGCGACCGGCCAGGTGTCGTTGAGCTGCCAGTAGAGCGTGCCCATGCAATGGGGCTTCAGCGAGCGCCAATAGTCGACGGCCGTACGGATCGCCAGGCCCTGCTGCACCTGGCTCAGATAGACGAAACTCGGGAAATCCTTGGGGAAGCGGAAGTAGCGGAACATCGTGCCGGCGATGCGCTCGTTGCCGCCGACATTCTTCTGGTGGCTCTCGATCACGGGCGACGCGATATTGAGGTCCTTCTCGGCCGCAAACTGCCGGATGACCGGCATCGACGTATAGGACTGGAAGCCGAACTCCGAGCAGAAGCGCGGCCGCACGGTGCGGTAATTGTCGAAGGACTTGTTTTCGTGCCAGACCGACCAATAGTGCATGTCGCCGGAACCATCGGCATGCCAGGCGTCGCCGAAGTCGAGATATCCCGACGCCGGGCTCGACGGCCACCAGATCGCTTCGGGCAGCGCCGCCTTCAGCGCCACCTCGATGGTGCGGTTCAGCCGGTCATAGGAGACGAGATAACGGTCGCGATCCTTGCGCGGTTCGTCGAACCAGGTGAGCGCGCCGACGAGTTCGTTGTCGCCGCACCAGATTGCGATCGACGGATGGGTCGACAGGCGCTTGGCCTGATAGTCCACTTCGGCCGCGACATTTTCGAGAAAGTCCGGCGTCGACGGGTAGAGGTTGCAGGCGAACATGAAGTCCTGCCAGACCATGAGGCCCAGCCGGTCGCACAGATCGTAGAACCAGTCCGGCTCGTAGAAGCCGCCGCCCCAGACGCGGATCATGTTCATGTTGGCATCGACAGCCGAGGTCAGAAGATCCTCGACGCCATCGCGCGTTACCCGCGACGCCAGCGCATCGGCCGGGATCCAGTTGGCGCCCTTGCAGAAGATCTCGCGCCCGTTGACGCGGAAGGCGAAGCGGCTGCCGGCCTCGTCCTTGTCGGTCAGAAGCTCGATAGTGCGCAAGCCGATCTGGCGTGTCACCTGCTCGTGCGGCACCTCGACGGTCAGCTTTGAGAGATGCTGCTCGCCGCTGCCGGCCGGCCACCAGCGCTTCGGCTCGGTCACGGTAAAGACATGGGTGATGCGCGTCTCGCCCTTGCCGACGGCGCAATCGAGCCGTTCGCGGTCCTCATCGAGCGAGAAATGCACCGGCACGATGCCCGGCCCATCGGCAAAGAGCGTCAGCGTCACCACCAGATCGACGCTGCCATCCTCCAGCCAGACCTGCTTCGTCGTCACATGCTCGATGCGGGCAATCTCAAGCCGGCAAAGGGCGATGTCGCCGTAGACGCCGAGCGGCGCGATCGCGAGGTTCCAGTCCCAGCCGAAATGGCACTGGGGCTTGCGCAGCATGTTGCCGTTGGCGATCGGCGAATTGCCGGGATGGTAGGGAACGTAGAAAGGCTGCTCCGCCTGACGGCGCACACCCTCCGCGATCGAGGAATGCAGCACGATGCGGATGCGGTTTTCACCGGCGGTGAGCGCGCGCGAGACGTTCGGCCGATAGCGGCGAAAGCAATTCTCAGCTTCGAGCACCGGCTTGTCGTTGACGAAGACGGACGCGACCGTGTCGATGCATTCGAGGTCGAGATACCAGTACCCGGCAAGATCGTCAGCTGCGACCGACACCGTGCGCTCGATCACCCAATCCTTGTGCGCTACCCACTGCACGTCGTTCTCGTTGCGGCCGACATAGGGGTCGTCGATCTCGCCGGCCTTCTGCAATGCCGAGTGCACATCGCCAGGCAGCGCGATCGCCAGCGCATGGCTGTTGTCGACGGAGCTGAGCTGCCAATCCCCCGAAAGGTCGAGGCGGATGGCGGTGCGGGTATAGTCCTCAGAGAGCATTGTCATATTCCACGGTCGACCGGCGGCGCCGGCACAGTCATTGTCGGGATGGGCCGGGCGGCAGTTCCGCCCGGCGCCATCTCATTGTTTAAAGGCGATTCTCGCTCGTCGCATCGAAGATCGAAGCAACGCCCATGTCGAAGGAAAGCGTGACGGCCGTGCCCGGCGCGTAGCGACGCTGGCCGGCGATGCGCACCGACATCGATTGCCCGGCGAGCTTCAGCCACAAAAGGTTGTCCGCACCCATCGGCTCCTCGATATCGACCACCGCGCGGTGCGAGGCCACAGCACCGCTCGCCGCCTCGTCGACGCGCACATGTTCGGGCCTGAGGCCGAGCACGACCTTCTGCCCATGCACGAAGGGCGCGCGCGACGGATAGGCCGACACGTCGAAATCGACGCCGTTGGCGTGCACATAGGCGCGCTGATCGCGAAGCTGCAGCTCGCCGCGGAAGAAGTTCATCGACGGCGAGCCGATGAAGCCGGCGACGAACAGGTTTTCCGGCGCGTTGTAGATCGTCATCGGATCGGCAAGCTGCTGGATCACGCCGCTCTTCATGACCGCGATGCGGTCAGCCAGCGTTAGCGCCTCGATCTGGTCGTGGGTGACGTAGATCATCGTGTTCTTCAGCGACTGGTGCAGCCGCTTGATCTCGACGCGCAGCTCCGAACGCAGCTTGGCGTCGAGGTTGGAGAGCGGTTCGTCGAACAGGAACACATCGACGTCACGCACCAGCGCCCGGCCGATCGCCACGCGCTGGCGCTGGCCGCCGGAGAGTTCCGAGGGCTTGCGCTTCAGCAGCGGCTGGATCTGCAGAATCTCGGCGGCGCGGCTGACGCGCTTGTCGATCTCCTCCTTCGGCACTTTCGCGACCTGCAGGCCGAAGGAGAGGTTCTTTTCCACCGACATCTGCGGATAGAGCGCGTAGGACTGGAACACCATGCCGATGCCGCGGTCCTTGGGTTCCTCCCAGGTCACATTCTTGTTCTTGATGAAGATCTGGCCGTCGCTGACATCGAGCAGGCCGGCGATGCAGTTGAGCAGGGTCGACTTGCCGCAGCCGGACGAGCCGAGCAGCACCAGGAACTCGCCGTCCTTGATGTCGAGGTTGAGCGTGTCGAGCACAGTGACGGCACCGAAGCTCAACGACAGGTCTTTGACCGATACGCTGACGTTTTGCATGTTGTTACCCTTTCACTGCGCCGGCGGCGATACCGCGGACAAAAAGCCGTCCGGAGACGAAGTAGACGAAGAGCGGAACCGCCCCGGTCAGGATCGTCGCCGCCATGTTGACGTTGTATTCCTTCACGCCCTGGACCGAATTGACGATGTTGTTGAGCTGGACCGTCATCGGGTAATATTCCGGCCGGGTGAACACGACGCCGAACAGGAAGTCGTTCCAGATGCCGGTGACCTGCAGGATCATCGCCACGACGAAGATCGGCAGCGACATCGGCAGCATGATCTTGAAGTAGATCGTCCAGAAACCGGCGCCATCGACGCGCGCCGCCTTGAACAATTCCTCCGGAAGGCCGGCGAAATAGTTGCGGAAGAGCAGCGTCAGGATCGGCATGCCGAAGATGGTGTGCACGATGATGAGACCGGTCAGCGTTCCGTAGATGCCCAGTTCCCGGAGCACAATGACGATCGGATAGATCATCACCTGATAGGGAATGAAGGCGCCGACGATCAGGATCGTGAAGAACAGTTCCGCACCCTTGAAGCGCCAGTTGGCAAGTGCATAGCCGTTGACCGAGGCGATCGCGATCGAGACGATCGTCGAGGGCACGGTGATGCGCACCGAGTTCCAGAAGCCGCGCGAAAGCCCGTCGCAGTTGAGCCCCGTGCAGGCGCTCGCCCAGGCCTTGACCCAGGGCTCGAAGGTGATTTCGACCGGCGGCGCAAAAATGTTGCCGAGCCGGATTTCCGGCATGCCCTTCAGCGAGGTCATGACCATCACATAGAGCGGCAGCAGGTAGTAGAGCGCCACGACAACAAGCGTGCCGTAGATCATGATGTTGCGGCCCGAAAGCGCCCGGCGGGGCTTGGCACCGCGGGGACCGGCGACGACCCGGTTTGTCCGCGCCTGCAGTGCCGTCTCGTCAGTCACTGAATTGAAAGCAACGATATCAGACACGCTTGCGCCCTCCCCCGAATTCCAGATAGGCCCAAGGCACGATGATGATGGCGACGGTGATGAGCATCATGGTCGAGGCGGCGAAGCCCTGGCCGAGGTTCTGCGCCTGGAACATGTAGTCGTAGACGTATTTTGCCGGCACTTCCGACGCGATGCCCGGGCCGCCGCTCGTCTGCGCCACCACCAGATCGTAGACCTTGACGATGCCGCTCGCGATGATGACCAGCGTGGTGATGAAGACGCCGCGCATCATCGGGATGACGACGAAGATGTAGGTCTTCCACATCGGGATGCCATCGACGCGCGCCGCCTTCCAGATATCCTCGTCGATGCCGCGCAAGCCGGCCAGCATCAGGCACATGACAAGCCCGGTGCCCTGCCATAGGGCAGCGATCAGGATGCCGTAGATGACGATCTCGGAATTATAGAGCGGGTCGAAAGTGAAGCTTTCCCAGCCGAGCGATCGCACGACCGACTGGATGCCGAATTCCGGATTGAGCAGCCATTGCCAGACCAGCCCCGTCACGATGAAAGACAGAGCGAAGGGATAGAGCATGATGGTGCGGAAGGTGTTCTCGAAGCGGATCTTCTGGTCCATCAGCGCCGCCAGCACGAAGCCGATGACGAGGCTGAAAATCAGCGAGAAGAGACCATAGATCGCCAGATTCTGCACCGAGACCAGCCAGCGTGGTGCTGCCCACAGGCGTTCATACTGGTCGAGACCGACGAAGGATAGCCGCGGCAAGAGCTTGGAATTGGTGAAGGAATAGACGACCGTCCAGATCGTACCGCCGAGGAAGATCACCACGGCCGTCAGGATCATGGGGACGGAGGCAATCTTCGCGTTCAGGTTCCGCAGCCACTGGTTCGGTCGGCCCGAACCCTCAGTGTAGCCTGCCATTTTTGTTCCTCCGGAACTGCAATGGGTTTCGGACGATGGGCAGCGCCAATTGCGCCTTGCCTCATCAGGGCGACAACCACTCCCAAGGGGTCCGCGAACGCGATCACGCGCGGACTGCCGGCAGGGTCATGCCGTGCCGGATGGGAGGCTTTGACCGGCCCCTTGAAGCGAGGCCGGTCAAGGCAGTTGCGGTTACTCCGCCGCGGCGATGATGTCGGCGAAGCGCTTCTGCGCGTCTTCCGGCGTGATCGACGGGTTGGCGAAGAATTCGGAGAACAGGTCCTCCTTCTGCTTCTGGCTGTCGGCCGAAAGCAGCTG
>NZ_JAEPRP010000009.1:0-18141 GCF_016652895.1 Ensifer sp. SSB1 | reverse complement strand
GTCCAGGCCCTTCTTCATGCAGTCGTTGGCAGCAGCCAGATCGACGTCGCCGCGCACCGGCAGCGAGCCCTTCTTGAGATTGAAGGCCACCTGCGTCTTCGGATCGAGCAGCGTCGAAGCAAGCGCTTCCTGCGCCTTCGACTTTTCCTCGTCCTTCAGAAGCGGGAAGTAGAAGGCGTCGCCACCGGTCGAGATGATCTCGTTGACGCCGAGGCCGGGCAAGCAGGTATAGTCGGTTCCAGCCTTCTGGCCGGCAAGCGCGAACTCACCCTGTGCCCAGTCGCCCATGATCTGGCCACCCGCCTTGCCGGTGATGACCATGTTGGTCGCCTGGTTCCAGTCCTGGACATTGGTGCCCTTCGACATGCGGCGTGCGTCATCGGCAGCCTTGAAGACCTTGGCGATCTCGGGGCCTGCGGCCACTTCCTCGTCCTTGTCGCCGAAGACCTTCTGGAACGTATCCTTGCCGGCGATCGCCACCATCAACACGTCGAAGGCGCCGGCTGCCTGCCACGGCTGACCACCGACGGCGAGCGGCACGATGCCGGCCTTTTCGAGCGCGGGCGCTGCCGCCACGAACTCATCCCAGTTCTTCGGCACGTCGACGCCGGCCGTCTTGAAGGCGGCGTTCGACAGCCACAACCACTGCCAGGAGTGGATGTTGACCGGGGCGCAATAGATCTTGCCGTCGATCGTGCAGGAATCGAGCAGGCTCGCCGGCTTGATGATGTCCTTCCAGTGCTCGCGGGTCGCGACATCGGTCAGGTCGCGCATCAGGCCAGCCTGAACCAGCTCCTCTGCCTGGCGGCCATGGTTGAACTGCGTGGCGCCCATCGGGTCACCACCGGTGATGCGACTGATCATGATCGGGCGGGCGGTGCCGCCGGAGCCGGCGATTGCGCCATCGACCCAGTGATTGCCCGTCGCATCGAAGGCCTTGGCGAGCTCCGCAACCGCGGCAGCTTCACCGCCGGACGTCCACCAATGGGTCACTTCAAGATCGGCAGCGCTGACTGCGCTGAGCGGCAGGGCCACGGCGGCCGAAAGCACGATGGCGAAAGAACGTAAATTCATGAGTCTCCTCCCTCACTGTAACGTTACCGTAAAAAACTTAGTGCAATCGATTACAGGACGCAACACCCACCACAATCGATTTAAACAGAATCTTGGAAAACACCTATTGGGTGCATATGGCATCGCATGTCCAAAGCGCTTTGCACCTCGCTTCCGCCCCGTTTCGCCATACAGAATATGCAACTATCCCGCTGATATTCATCGTTTTTCATCGACGCGCCGGTTCCGATGTGGAAATCTTCATCTCGCAACCGCAAAAAACATCTGTCCGAAAGCGCGTTTCAACCAGGCCGCTTCATCTTTCGCAGTGCAGCAACGAAAATGCTCGACATCGCTACTGTATCGTTACAGATTTGAAGCAATTCGATCCAACTGAAGCGGGATAGCCGCTCGCCGCTTTTCGTATATAAGGCGATGAAGTGACGCGGCGGCCCGGTAGTGGACAGGACTGAACCGACGCGCGCCGCTGCCCGGGCGGGCAAACCGGCGGCATGCGGGCAAAGAGTGGGCGGGTGACGGCAATGGACAGCAAGACGAAGAACAGGCCGCAGACGCTGCCGGATGGTGCCCGGCCGACACTGAAGACGATCGCCTTCATGACCGGACTCGGGATCACCACGGTTTCGCGGGCGCTGAAGGATGCGCCCGACATCGGCGCCGAAACCAAGGAACGCGTGCGTCTCGTCGCCAAGCAGATCGGCTATCAGCCGAACCGTGCCGGCGTTCGCCTCCGGACCGGCAAGACCAATGTCATCAGTCTCGTGCTGACGCTGGAAGAAGAGATCATGGGCATCACCAGCCCGATGGTCGTCGGCATCACCGAAATCCTCGCCGGCACGCCCTATCACCTGGTCGTCACCCCCTATAGCGCCGTCAAGGACGCGCTGGCACCGATCCGCTACATCCTCGACACTGGCGCCGCGGACGGCGTGATCATCTCGCGCACCGAGCCGCACGATCCGCGCGTGGCGCTTCTGACCGAGCGCGGTCTGCCTTTCGTCACCCATGGCCGCACCGAGATGGGCATCGTTCATCCCTATCACGACTTCGACAACGAGCGCTTCGCCTATGAGGCAGTGCGCAAGCTCGTTGCCCGCGGCCGGCGCAAGCTGGTGCTGCTCGAGCCGCCGCCGCACCTCACCTTCTATTCACACATGCGCGCCGGCTTTGAACGGGGCCTGCGCGACTTCCAGGCCGATGCGGTCGGTTTCCACCAGACCAACATCGACCATTCGCTTGTCGAGATCCGCGATGCCTTCGAGCTGCTGATGCGCTCCGAGGATGCGCCTGACGGCATCGTCTCCGGCAGCGGCTCCGGCGCGATCGCGCTGATCGCCGGCCTTGAGATGGCCAAGAAGAAGCTCACGGAAGACTGCGACATGGTTTCGAAGTCCCCGAGCGACTTCCTGCGCTGGCTGCGGCCGGAGGTGATGACCATGTACGAGGACATTCGCGTCGCCGGCCGGGAGCTGGCCAAAGCCGTCATCGGCCATATCGACGGCCAGCCGCCGGAAACGCTGCAGAGCCTCAGCCAGCCGGAGTTCCAGCCGCCGATCACGCGCGGTCTGCGGGCCTAGGAACGGCTGAAAACAGCGGCGAAGTCTTGCTTGTGACGCAGAAACCTGCGACAGGCCGGGGCAATGTATGGGCGCAACGGCGCCCCACTCCTCCCTTCAGGCTACCGCAGACATGATCCGCATCGAAAACATCAGCAAGCAGCTCAGCCACCGCATCCTTTTCATCGAAGCCTCCGCCGCTCTGAACCGCGGCGAGAAGGTCGGCCTCGTGGGCCCCAATGGCGCCGGCAAGTCCTCGCTCTTCCGCATGATCACCGGCGAGGAAATTCCGGACGAAGGCCAGGTCGCCGTCGATAAGGGCGTCACGATCGGCTACTTCAACCAGGACGTCGGCGAGATGTCCGGCAACAGTGCGGTTTCCGAAGTGATGAACGGCGCCGGGCCGGTGAGCGAAGTCGCCGCCGAACTGCGCGAGCTCGAAGCCGCCATGGTCGATCCGGATCGCCTTGACGAGATGGACGCGATCATCGAACGCTATGGCGAGGTCCAGGCGCGCTATGAAGAGCTTGACGGTTACGCGCTCGAGGGCCGCGCCCGCGAAGTGCTGGCGGGCCTGAGTTTCTCCCAGGAGATGATGGACGGCGATGTCGGCAAGCTTTCGGGCGGCTGGAAGATGCGCGTGGCGCTCGCCCGCATTCTCCTCATGCGCCCCGACGTGATGCTGCTCGACGAACCGAGCAACCATCTCGATCTCGAAAGCCTGATCTGGCTCGAAGACTTCCTCAAGAACTATGACGGTGCGCTGATGATGACCTCGCACGACCGCGAGTTCATGAACCGCATCATCACCAAGATCATCGAGATCGATGGCGGCTCGCTCAATGCCTATTCCGGCGACTACGGCTTCTACGAGCAGCAGCGCGCCCAGAACGAAAAGCAGCAGCAGGCGCAGTTCGAGCGCCAGCAGGCGATGCTCGCCAAGGAAATCAAGTTCATCGAGCGCTTCAAGGCCCGCGCCTCGCACGCCTCCCAGGTGCAGAGCCGGGTGAAGAAGCTAGAAAAGATCGACCGAGTCGAGCCGCCGAAGCGCCGCCAGACGGTCGCCTTCGAATTCCGCCCGGCGCCGCGCTCCGGCGAAGACGTCATCAACATCAAGGGCGTGCACAAGAAATACGGCAGCCGCAGCATTTATGAGGGTCTGGACTTCATGGTGCGTCGCCGCGAGCGCTGGTGCATCATGGGCATCAACGGCGCCGGCAAGTCGACGCTTCTGAAGCTCGTCGCCGGATCGACCGAGCCGGACGAAGGCAACGTCGCGCTCGGCGCGAGCGTCAAGATGGGCTACTTCGCCCAGCACGCGATGGACGTGCTTGACGGTGACCGCACGGTGCTGCAGCAGCTCGAAGACACTTTCCCGCAGGCCGGCCAGGCACCGCTGAGAGCGCTCGCCGGCTGCTTCGGCTTTTCCGGCGACGATGTCGAGAAGAAGTGCCGGGTGCTTTCCGGCGGCGAGAAGGCGCGCCTTGTCATGGCGATCATGCTCTTCGACCCGCCGAACCTCTTGGTGCTCGACGAGCCGACCAACCACCTGGACCTCGACACCAAGGAAATGCTGATCAAGGCGCTCGCGGACTACGAAGGCACGATGCTCTTCGTTTCGCACGACCGCCACTTCCTCGCAGCCCTTTCCAACCGCGTGCTGGAACTGACGCCTGAAGGCATCCACCAGTATGGCGGCGGCTATACGGAATATGTCGCCCGCACCGGCCAGGAAGCGCCGGGCCTTCGGAGCTGATGGAGTAAGGCGAGCTGGGCGTCGCGCGCCGGCGCCCAGCATTTCGCAGTCACCGCCTTCCTCGGCGGGGACCGAGGACCTGCAAGCAGAGCCAGACGCGACCCTGCTCTAAATCGGAACTGAAAAAACTAGGTTCTTGTGAAGCGCCGCCGTGGCAGCACGCACAGATCCTAACGGATCGCCGCGTGAAATCGATGGGACTTTGGTCCGACTCGCGCAGCCAAAGGTCTGAGTGTCATTGCCGCACCATGCACCAGTCACAAATTGCAGGGCCTGGGGCGCCATCGCAGCAAACAAATGTTGCCGACGAAAGCGCAAAGCATGACATCAAGAATTGCATGGAAAGACCGGTTGAGCGACGGCACCTGGGGTTTCCTGTCCAATCCCTTCACCATCGGCATCTATCTTGCGCTCGCCACGCTCTGCGCTTTCCTCGGCAGCGCGACGACCGGTATTCCTGCCTACCTGCTCATGGCCATCGGGTTCCTGCTGGTGATCTTTGTCGATCCGCCGAAGAGGCTGGGCAGGCTTCGGGAACGCCGCCGCTCGCCTCGGCCGAACACGGTGACGCCCCTCGTGCAGCGAACGGGCGAGCACGAAATGATGCAGGGCACGCGGAGCCCTGAGGCACGCCGCCGAACCCGGGCCGACCGCCAGGCCTCTCGGCGTTAGCCGCCCGCCAGCGCCGGACGGCCGCGCCGAAGGCTTCCCCAGCGGGAGCAATCGGCCTCAGCAGAACGACCAGCTCCCGTCTCGATGGCCGGCTAGAATCCGATCCGGTCAGCGCGATCCTCAAACGCAAACGGGGCGGTCCGAAGGCCGCCCCGCATTGCATCACTGATCCCGCTCTCAGCCGTTAAGGCCGCTGCCCCACGGGCCGTGGTGGCTGTCGGCGCCGTCGACGCGGTCAAAGCCATGCGCGCCGAAGAAGTCGCGCTGCGCCTGGATGACGTTGGCCGTGCCGCGGCCGCGGCGGTAGCTGTCGAAATAGCCAAGCGCCGAGGCGAGTGCGGGAACCGGCAGGCCGCCGAGAACGGCAGCCGAGACGACGCGACGCAGCGCGCCATCGGTTTCCTTGACCATGGCGGCAAAGGCCGGTGTGACGATCAGGTTGGCAGCGTCAGGCGCCTTGGTGAAGGCGGTGGTGATTTCGTCGAGGAACTGCGAACGGATGATGCAGCCGGCGCGCCAGATCTTGGCGATCGTCGGCATCGGCAGGTTCCAGTTGAACTCCTTGGAAGCCGCCGACATCACGGCGAAGCCTTGCGCATAGGCGCCGATCTTGGCGGCAAGCAGTGCGCTTTCGAGATCCTTGATGAAGGCTGCCTTGTCGGCGACCTTGAACTCGCCGACTGAGGGAAGCCCGAGGATCTTCTCGGCCGTTTCGCGCTCGTCCTTCATCGAGGAGATGCTGCGCGCCGCAACCGCCGCCTCGATGCCGGTTGCCGGCACGCCCATGTTCTGCGCCTCGATCACCGACCACTTGCCGGTGCCCTTCTGGCCGGCCTTGTCGAGGATCATGTCGACGATCGGCTTGCCGGTCAGGGGATCGGCGGCCTTCAGCACCTTCTCGGTGATCTCGATCAGGTAGGAGTTGAGGCGGCCCTTGTTCCAGGTGCCGAAGACTTCGCCGATCTCGGTCGCCGACATCTTCAGGCCGTCGCGCAGGATGCCGTAGATTTCGGCGATCATCTGCATGTCGGCATATTCGATGCCGTTGTGGATGGTCTTGACGAAGTGACCGGCGCCGTTTTCGCCGAGCCAGGCAACGCAAGGTACGTTGTCGTATTTGGCGGCAATCGAGGTCAAAACGGTCTCGACGCGCTTCCACGACTCTTCCTTGCCGCCGACCATGATCGACGGGCCGTGACGTGCACCTTCCTCACCGCCGGAAACACCCATGCCGATGAAGGTGAGGCCCGAATCCTTCAGCGCCTCGAAGCGGCGCATCGTGTCGCGGAAGTTGGCGTTGCCGGCGTCGATCATGATGTCGCCCTTGGCCAGATACGGCTTCAGGATCTCCATCTGCTGATCGACCGGCTCACCGGCCTTGATCATGATGATGATCGGACGCGGCGGACGGATGGCGGCAACGAATTCTTCAATGGTGTCGCAGGGCACGATCTGGCCCTGGAGATCGCCGGCTTCCGCGTAGAATTTGTGCGTCGCCTCGACGGTGCGGTTGAAAACCGCGATCTTGTTGCCTTTTTCAGCGATGTTGAGCGCCAGGTTCGAGCCCATGACGCCGAGACCGATTAGGCCGATTTCCGCCTGTGACACGTGATTGCCTCCATTGGACAGAAGTGCCGGGCGCGATCGGGATAAGCGCGTCAGTGCCGGCCCTTCGAATTAAACTTCGCCCCCTCGCGCGGGGCTCTGTGGAAGGCCCGGGCGCGAGAAGCGACGGCGGAGGTTGTTTTGGCATTCAAATCGATTAAGGACAAGCGATTACTGACAAAATCACTTCTTTTCAGGCTTGCCATCACCATCGTCGAGGACCCGCCAGGAGGCCCCTTCGAGGTCTTCGTACTGACCGCTTTTCAGCGCCCAGAGGAACGCAACAAGACCAATCCCGCCAAGAAAAAGCGCAATGGGAATGAGGTAGATCAGTGTGTTCATTAGGCGCTCCCGACCGGCCGCAGCGTGGCCGGTGCCTGCCGCTCCGCCTGCTCGGCGACATTGCCGGTCGCCGCGCGCAGGCGCAAGGCATTGGCAACGACGATCACCGACGAGGTCGACATGGCGACCGCTGCGATCAGCGGTGTCGCATAGCCGAGGATCGCGATCGGCACGGCGATGACGTTGTAGCCGATCGCCAGAGCAAAGTTCTGGCGAATGAGCCGCCCGGCCCGCCGCGACGTATCGATCGCCATCGGCACGGCGTTCAGCCCCTGGTGCAGGAAGACGAAGTCCGCAGCCTGCCGGCCGACATCGGCGGCCGTTGCCGGCGCCATCGAGACGTGGGCTGCGCGCAGCGCCGGAGCGTCGTTGATGCCGTCGCCGACCATCAGCACGCGGTGGCCGCCCTCAGCGGCAGCGGCGCATTCATCCACCTTGCCGCGCGGCGTCAGTTCCGCCTTGAAGCGTTCGATGCCGATCCGGCGGGCAAGTGCCGCCACGACAGGCGCACGGTCGCCGGAGAGGATGCCGGTCGACAGGCCCAGCCGTGCGAGTTCCTCGATGCTTTCGCGAGCGAAGGGCCGCAGCCGGTCCTCGAAGCGGAAGCAGCCAAGTTCACGGCCATCGAGCGACAGGATCACTTCAGACTGACCGGTCGCCTCGCCGGCATCGCCGCATGCAAAAGCACGGCTACCGAGCCGGTAGACACCGGCTTCGGTATGCGCCTCGATGCCGGCACCGGGAATTTCGCGGATTTCGCCGTTGACGACGGGCGCGATGGTCGCCGCATCATGAATGGCCATCGCCAGCGGATGACGCGAGTGCACGGCAAGGCCTGCCGCCGTTGCCAGCACGGAGGGCTGGATCTCCTGGCCATTGACGAGCCGCGGCTCGCCCACCGTCAGCGTGCCTGTTTTGTCGAGCAGCACCGTGTCGATCTCGGCAAGGCGCTCCATGGCCGAGCCGTCCTTGACCATGACGCCGTTCTGGAAAAGCCGTCCGGCGGCGATGACCTGCACGACGGGGACCGCAAGCCCGAGGGCGCAGGGGCAGGTGATGATCAGCACCGCAACCGCAACCAGCATCGCATGATGGAAGTCGCCATTAACGAACATCCAGCCGATGAAGCTCAACAGTGCCAGCAGATGCACTGCGGGCGAATAATATTGCGCCGCGCGGTCGGCGATGCGGCGATAGCGCGCCCTGCCCCCTTCGGCGGCCTCCATCAGCCCCATGATCTCGGCCAGCAGCGAGTCACGCGCCGCGGCCGTCGCCTCGATTGTCAGCGGTCCGGTGAGGTTCAGCGTGCCGGCTTCCACGGTGTCGCCAACCTTGACCGGCGCCGGCGCGCTTTCGCCATTGACGATCGAGCGATCGAGATCGCTGGCGCCCGTGAGAATACGGCCGTCGACCGGAATGCGCTCGCCGGCTGATATCGCCAGCTTTTCGCCCGGCTTGATCTCGTCCACGGGGCGATATTCCCGCCCGCCAGCCGCATCGAGCACCATGGCGCCGCGCGGCGAAAGCCTCGCCAGGCTGCTGATCGCCGAACGGGCGCGACCGCGCATCATATGGTCAAGCGTGCGGCCGATCAAAAGGAAGAAGAGCAGCATCACCGTGCCGTCGAACCAGGCATGGGTGCCGTGGGTGATCGTCTCATAGAGCGAGATCGAGAACGAAAGCGTGATCGCAAGCGCAATCGGCACGTCCATGTTGGTGCGGCCGTGCTTCAGCGCGTTCCAGGCCGACGCATAGAAGAAGCGCCCGGCATAGATCAGCGTCGGCGCGGCAATCAGCGCCGAGATCCAGTGGAAGAGGTCACGGGTCGCAGCCTCCGCCCCCGACCAGACCGAGACCGAAAGCAGCATGATGTTGGCCGAGGCAAAGCCGGAGACGGCAACGGCACGCACCAGCTTCTTCAGCGTCTGGTCGCCGTCTTCCTCGCCCGGCGCGAAGAGATGGGTCTCGTAACCGCGCGAGCGAATGGTCCGCGCGAGTTCCCGCGGATCGGTGCGGGCGCCATCGACTTCTTCCTTCCAGACGATCGAGACCCGCCGCGACGAAAGGTTCACGCGTGCCCGGTCGACTTCCGGCAGCACCTTCAGCGCGCCTTCCAGCGTGGTGATGCAGGCGCCGCAATGCACCCCGGGGACGCTGAGGTCCGTCTGGCGCAGGCCGCCGCCCAGCGACCGGCTCGTCAGCCACAATTCTTCGGCTGTCGGCAGCCCCTGCCCGGCCCTGTCGATCTCCAGAGCCATTTCGGTTCCTGGAGCACAGCAGCTCATTGCCCGGCTCCCGGCACCATGAAGCGGATCGCCTGGCGGTAGACGACCGCATCGCCCCTGGTCGCGGTGATATCGGCAATCCACTGACCACGCTTCAGGTTCGCGGCGGCAACGAAGACGCCCTCGCCCTGATGCGCCATCTCGACCGTCACATCCTCATGCTCCTCGACTGGCCGCTTGAGGATCGCGACCACCTTGTCGGCAGTCAGCTCCGGCTTGCCCTGGCGTGTCAGCGTGTAGCGCAGCGCCTCGTTCTCGACGCTGAGCTTGCCGTCGAGGCCAATGGCGGCAAAGGCCTTCGCCTCCTTCACCTTGCCGTTGAACTGCTGGCTGGCGACATAGGTGTTTTGCACCACCAGTCCGCTCCAGCTATGGCTCGCATTCCAGGCCATGATCAGGTTGACGGTGATGATCGTGCCGAAGAACAGCACCATGACGCCGAGCATGTGCCAGCCGGTGAAGGGCCGCGGTGCTTTTGCCTGCTTGGTGGTCATTTTGCGGCTCCCGGGCTGTTGAAGTTGGCCTTGTAGACGTCGCGCTCGTGGCTCGACGGATCCTCGACAATGAGGCTGAAACCGTCAGCTGCTTCGGTCAGCTTGTCCTTCGGCAGCGTCACGAAAACCTTGACCGCCGTTACCTTGTCCGGATCGACGCCCACTGCAAACGTGCGGCCGTCGCCCGGCGCGTGGCCGGCGATGCGCATGGTCGCCGAGGGCATGCCGTCGATTGCGAGCGTGATGGTGCGTTGTTCGGGGATCATGTTCAAGAGCTTGACCAAGTAGCCGTTGCGCACCGAGCCATCGGATTCGACGACGAATTGCGGGTTGCGGTCGTGCAGCACGTTGAGTTCCAGCCGGTCGCGCGACAGAAGCGCATAGAGCAGCCCGATGCCGACGAGCGTCCAGACGCCGAGATAGAGAAGCACGCGCGGCCGGAAGACGATCCTCCAGTTGAAGTGGCGAACCTTGTCGACGAAAGCGCCGTCCGCGTCGCGCACCCGGCTCGGGTCGATCGTGGTCGTGCCGCCATTGGTGGCAAGCGCCATGTTGGCGGCATACTCGTTCAGCGTCGCATAGGAGATCAGCCCGCGCTCGCGGCCGAGCTTGTCCATGACGCCGTCGCAGGCGTCGATGCAGAGCGCGCAGGTGATGCATTCGAGCTGCTGGCCATCGCGGATGTCGATACCCATCGGACAGACGACGACGCAGGCGTTGCAATCGACGCAATCGCCGACGGCTTCCCCGGCGGCAACGGCCTTCTTCTGGTGGCGCGAACGCGGCTCGCCGCGCCAGTCGTTATAGGTCACGACCAGCGAGTTCTCGTCGAGCATCGCCGCCTGGATGCGCGGCCACGGGCACATATAGGTGCAGACCTGCTCGCGCATCAGCCCGCCGAAGACATAGGTGGTGGCCGTCAGGATGCCGACGGTCATGTAGGCGACGGTCGGCGCCTCAAGCGAGATGAAGCTCTTGAGCAGCGTCGGTGCGTCGGCGAAGTAGAAGATCCAGGCGCCGCCGGTGGCAATGCCGATCAGGATCCAGATCGAATGCTTCGACACACGCTTGACGACCTTGTCGAACGTCCAGGGGCCGGCATCGAGCTTCATGCGGGCGTTGCGGTCACCTTCGATATAGCGCTCGACCACCAGGAAGAGATCGACCCATACGGTCTGCGGACAGGTGTAGCCGCACCAGGCGCGGCCGACGGCCGATGTCACCAGGAACAGGCCGAAGCCCGCCATCACCAAAAGGCCGGCGACGAAGAAGAATTCCTGCGGCCAGATTTCGATGAAGAAGAAATAGAAGCGACGAGCGGCAAGATCGACCAGCACCGCCTGGTCAGGCGCATGCGCGCCGCGATCCCAGCGGATCCACGGCGTCAGGTAGTAGATGCCGAGCGTCACCAGCATCACCAGCCACTTGAACCGGCGGAAACTGCCCTCGGCGCGCTTCGGGAAGATCTTCTTGCGTTTTTCGTAGAGCGGCTTGCGCACATGCGCCGCATTGACCGGTTCGGCCTCGTGGCGTTCGACAGAGGCAGGATTTGCGGCTGAATGAGGGCTCATTTGTGGGAAATCCCCGGATATGTCATGTATTGCATCACCTTTTGCCCGATTTGGCAGCCGAAAACGTTGATCTGTGTCAAGTTTGAGGGCTAAAGCGCCAGCATGCGGCGAAAGGTCCGGGCCTTCCCATGGAAGTGCCCAGGCTTCAAAAGAAGTGCACTGCCTTTCCCATTCGATCCGCATCGCGGTTCGCCACATCATCATACCTTGCAATACCAATGAGGAACCGCATGGACACGATCATCGGCTTTCTGAACACGATCTTTTGGGGCTATGTGCTGATCTACGGCCTGCTCGCCGTCGGTATCTATTTCACCCTGCGCCTCGGTTTTCCGCAGATCGTGCATTTCGGCGAGATGTTCCGGGTCCTGAGCAGCGGCGGCTCGAAGGATGCGGCCGGCATCAGCCCGTTCCAGGCGCTGACCGTCAGCCTCGCCTCACGCGTCGGCACCGGCAACCTCGCCGGCGTTGCCGTGGCCCTCTATCTCGGCGGACCGGGTGCCACCTTCTGGATGTGGATGGTGGCGCTGGTCGGCATGGCGACGGCCTATGCCGAAAGCGCACTGGCGCAGCTCTACAAGGTGCGCAACGAGAGCGGCCAATATCGTGGCGGTCCTGCCTTCTACATCGCCCGCGGCCTCAATGCGCCCTGGGCGGCGACGATCTTCTCCGTCTGCCTGATTCTCTCCTTCGGCCTCGTCTTCAACGCCGTGCAGGCCAATTCCATCGCCGATGCCGTCCAGGGCGCCTTCGGCGTGCCGAAGATCGCCGTTGGCATCGCGGTTGCGACCATCTCCGGCATCGTCATCTTCGGCGGCATTCGTCAGATCGCCCGCGTCGCCGAAATCGTCGTGCCCTTCATGGCGATCGCCTATCTCCTGACGGCGATCTATGTGCTGATCGCCAACGCCTCGATCGTCCCGAGCGTCCTGTGGACCATCATCTCCAGCGCCTTCGGCCTGCAGGAAGCGGCCGGCGGTGTTGCCGGCGGTGTGACCGCAGCCATGATGAACGGCGTCAAGCGCGGTCTCTTTTCCAACGAGGCCGGCATGGGCTCTGCCCCGAACATCGCCGCCGTCGCAACGCCCGTGCCGCATCACCCGGCGTCGCAAGGTTTCGTCCAGTCGCTCGGCGTCTTCATCGATACGATCCTGATCTGCACCGCAACCTCGGTCATGATCCTGCTGTCGGGCACATTGGAGCCGGGCTCTGGCGTCACGGGCACGCAGCTGACGCAAGCGGCGATGAACGTGCATATCGGCTGGGCCGGCAGCTACTTCATCGCGATCGCAATCTTCTTCTTCGCCTTCACCTCGATCATCGGCAACTATTCCTATGCGGAGAATGCGCTCACCTATCTCGGGGGCGCCAACCGTCTGGGCGTCCTGATCATGCGCTGCGCCGTGCTCGTCATGGTGGTCTGGGGCGCCTCCGAGAGCATCACCACGGTCTTCGACGCCGCCGATGCCTCCATGGGCCTGATGGCGACGATCAACCTCATTGCCATCGTTCTTCTGTCCGGTACCATTGCCAAACTGACGAAGGATTATTTTTCCCAGCGTCGGCAAGGTCTTGATCCGGTGTTCCATGCGGCCGACTATCCGGAGCTGCAGGGACAGATTGACGGTGAGATCTGGTCGCGCGAAGGGACGACCGGCGCTACCGGGGGCGTGGAGAACAAGACATGGACGGCGCCTTCGAGCCCCTGACACGTACACGGCCGACACTGGCAAAGCCGACACTGGCCAAACAGCGCGGCATCTATCGCGAGCGCGCCGCACCAGGCGCGCTTGGCGGCCATGTCGAATGCCTCTGGAGCCACCGGATGCCGGACGCGCCGCCAGCACCGATGGCGGTGGTGCCAGACGGCTGCGTCGATATCCTCTGGTCCGATCGAGGCCTCGTCATCGCCGGCCCCGATCGGGTGGCAGCCTTGCCGGTCATCGCCGGCGGCGCCAACATCGTCGGCCTGCGTTTCCGCCCGGGTGTCGCTGCGTCGTTCCTGCGCACATCCCTTTCGGAAATCACCGGTCAAATCGTCCCGCTAGACGTGTTCTGGGGCAAGGAAGGGCGTGAACTCGACGCACGGCTTCAGGACGCACCGGATACGACCCGCCGCGCCGACATCCTGGCGGATGCGGTGCTGCGGCGCCTGCCGGCCGTCTCTCCGCCGCCAGGTGATGTCGCGGTCACCCTCGCCTATCTCCGGCAGAGCCCTGATTCGCCTGACCACCCCATCCGCGCACTGGCTACGGCCACCGGCACCAGCGAACGGACGCTGCGCCGGCGCTGCCACGAGCATTTCGGCTATGGCGCCAAGACGCTCGATCGCATCCTGCGGCTGCAGCGCTTCCTAGGCGCATGCCAGAGGGAACCGTCGGCAACGCTCAGCCTGCTCGCGCTCGATGCCGGCTATGCCGACCAGGCGCATCTTTCGCGCGAGGCCAGGCAGCTGACCTCGCTGTCCCCGGCGGAAATCCGCCGTCAGCTCTCCGTCGACCGGCAGGCGGCCTGACTGGCCGTTTCGTTCAAGACCGGTGAGGCCACCCATGCTACGTCTTCTCAAAGGAGAACCAGGCATGGCAACACTCGAAGCAAAAATCGTTCACACCACCATCAACCGCGACTGGCGCGAGGTCTATGCCTTCATGGCAAAGCCCGAAAACATCCCGCGCTGGGCGTCCGGCCTGTCGTCGGGCCTGGCGCGCGAGGGCGACCATTGGCTAGCGCCCGGACCGCTCGGAAACGCCCGCGTGCGCTTCGCTCCCGCCAACGACTTCGGCGTCGTCGACCATCTGGTGACGCTCGAAGATGGCACCAAGGTCAACAATGCCCTGCGGGTCGTGCCGAACGGCGATGGCGCGGAGGTGATGTTCACGCTTCTGCGGCAGCCGGGCATGAGCGCGGAACAGTTTGCCGGCGATGCCGCCTGGGTGACTGGAGATCTCGCCACTTTGAAATCGATCATGGAATCCGGAGAAGACAGATAAAATGGGTAACAAGGGCAACGACAGCCGTATCGACTATGTCGAGTTCAACGTCTCCGACATCGCCGCCAGCAAAGCCTTCTACGGCAGCGCTTTCGGCTGGACCTTCACCGACTACGGCCCGGAATATTGCGAGTTCCAGGACGGCCGGCTGACCGGCGGCTTTACCACAACGGGTCCCGTCGGCAGCGGTGGACCGCTCATCATCCTCTATGCCGACAAGCTCGAGGACATGTTCGCCCGCGTTGAAAAGGCGGGCGGCAAGATCGTCAAGCCGATCTTTTCCTTCCCCGGCGGAAGGCGCTTCCACTTCGCCGACCCGGATGGGTACGAGCTGGCGGTCTGGTCGGCGCAGTAAGGCTGAGACACTCAGGGAGGTAGAGCGGGGACGATGGCAGCAGCCTCGCCACACGGGCGCAGTGGCCGCCTCCTCCCAACCCTCATCTCTGTGCTTGTCACAGAGATCCAGCGGCCGTGCGTCCGCACGGCAAGAGGCGCTGAGCCAAAACATGCGGGCCGCTTTTCTCGCGCCGCCGACGCGGCGCGGCTGGATTTCTGTGACAAGCACAGAAATGAGGGAGGTTGGAGAGACGGCAGCGCGTGCCGTTCGCGCTGCGTGCCTCGCTGCGTAATAGGCAATCAACCGATACGTCTGCGACTGCGTCGCCGCCACCCGTATCCTGTGGACGCACACTCCCGCTTTACGCCGGCTTAATCTCTACACGCCAGAATTGCGCACAAAGAACACGAGGGCGCGCAAGAGCATGGCCGACACGCATAACTTTCTGAAAAATTCCGTCATCATCGGCGCCCATCCCGACGACGAACTGTTGTGGTTCACCTCGATCCTCAACAAGGTCGACGAAGTGATCATCCTTTACCGCGACATCTGGTCTGAACCGCAGATGGGCGAGGCGCGCGCTGCCGCGATCAAGGCCTATCCGCGCGGCAATGTGCGCTTCCTGGAAATGGAAGAAACCGGCTCCTTCGACTGCGCCGACTGGACCAACCCAAAGCCCGGCCCTTTTGGCATGGAATTCGGCACCGAAGGTACGCGCCGCGAGGCCAAGCGCATCGTCAAGAAGTCACTGTCGCAGATCATGCCCGGCAGCTTCCGCCACTCGACGAGACCGATCGCACAGGCCTATCGCGACAACTACGAAACGCTCTACCGCACGCTCTACCCGCTGCTGAAGCCCGAGATGAACGTCTTCACCCACAATCCCTGGGGCGAATACGGCCATGAGGATCACGTGCAGGTCTTCCGCGTGCTCGACCGCCTGCGCGGCGAGATCGGTTTCAAGCTCTGGATGAGCAACTACTGCACCGAGCGCTCCATGCCGCTCGCCATGCAATATTTCAGCCGCAGGCCGCAAGACTATATCCGGCTGCCGGCCGACAAGGGCTTTGCCGAGCAGGTGGCCAATATCTATCGCCAGCACGACTGCTGGACCTGGCGCGACGACTGGATCTGGTTCGACGATGAATGCTTCATGGAAGCACCATCCAGCAAGCCGGAAGGCGGCGGCTTTCACCTCTTGCCGATGAACCTCTTCAATTTCGGCACGGTGGTGAAGAAGCCGGTCAACACCTCGCTGCTTCTCGGCACGGCGCTTTCGAGCGTCGTGGTCGGCGCCACCATCGCTGCCGCCCTGGAATGAGAAAGGCCGCGCCCTGACGCGGCCTTTCCAGATTGGATAGATCGATGCGGCTGCGCTCTGCGCCGCCCTTCACTGTCCTGCCGTACATCTCTCCCCGCAGGCGGGGAGAAGGTGGCGGCAGCCGGGGCAACCGCCTGCTCAGTCGCCAGTGCCCTACTCGCCGCCACCCAGCGAATGCACGAACACGGCAAGCTGCTTGACCGTGGTGTCGCCGAGGCGCGGCAGCCAGGCCGGCATCACGCCGTGCTTCGGCGTCTTCATCTGGGCGATGATCGCCTGTTCGCCCGAGCCGTTCAGCCACAACGCGTCGGCGAGATCAGGTGCACCGAACTCGCGGTTGCCCTTGGCATCGGGGCCATGGCACGAGGCGCAGTTGGCCTCAAACAGCGCCTTGCCCGGCTCGACCATGGACGCATCCGACGGCGTACCGGTGAGGCTGACGACGTATGCGGCCGTCTGCTTGATCTCTTCCGGCTGCAGGATTTCGGCGAAGGACGGCATTTCCGACACGCGGGTCTCGCCATCGCCGTTGTAGCGGATGCCGTGGGCGATCGTCTGGTAGATCTCCTCGGGCTTGCCGCCCCAGAGCCAGTCGTCGTCGTTCAGGTTCGGGAAGCCGGCAGAACCGGCCGCGCCCGAGCCATGGCACTGGGCGCAGTTGACCTTGAAGGCCGAAGCGCCGCCGGAGACGGCGAACTGCTGCAGCTGCGGATCGGCAATGATCTGCTCGATCGTGCTCGAGGCGATCTTCTCGAGGTTGCCGGCCTGCGCGGCCTTGGCGCTGGCAAGCTCGGCGCTCACCTCGGCACGGCTCGAATAGCCGAGCACGCCCTTGGTTGCGTCGGTCAGAAGCGGTACCGCCGGATAGACGATCATATAGCCGACCGCCCAGACGATGGTCGCGTAGAAGGTATAGACCCACCAGCGCGGCATCGGGTTGTTGAGTTCGCGGATACCGTCCCATTCGTGGCCGGTGGTCTCAACGCCGCTGATTTCGTCGACGTGTTTGTCCGCCATTATTTTAATCCTCCTTCAGAGGGATAGCTGCGGCCTGGTCGGCGGCCTTCTTGGCGCCGGGCCGGAAGATGAAGGCGACGACGCCGAGGAAGAAGAGGGTCATGCCAAGCAGCGCCCAGCTATCGGCGAACTGGCGCATGGCCGTGTAGGTTTCCATGTGCGTGTCTCCTTAGCGGTATCCGGTCGTGTCGTCGTAAGTGGAGAAATCGACCAGCGTGCCGAGCATCTGCAGATAGGAGATGAGCGCATCCATCTCCGTCAGCTTCTGCGGGTTGCCGTCGAAGTCGCCGAGCTTGGCCTTCGGATAGCGCGCCTCGACGCCGGAGGTGTCGGCGTTCGGATCGGCCTGCGCCTTGATGTCGGCCAGCGCGTTGTCGATCATCTCGTCCGTATAGGGAACGCCGACCGCCTTGTTGGCCTTCAGGTTCATGGCGATGTTCTTCACGTCGAGCGTCGTCTCCTTGAGGAAGGCATAGCTCGGCATGACCGATTCCGGCACCACCGAGCGCGGCTCGGTCATGTGCTGCACGTGCCACTCGTTGGAGTAGCGGTCGCCGACGCGGGCGAGATCCGGCCCGGTGCGCTTGGAACCCCACTGGAACGGATGGTCGTACATGGATTCCGCCGCCAGCGAGTAATGGCCGTAGCGCTCCACTTCGTCGCGGAACGGGCGGATCATCTGGCTGTGACAGACATAGCAGCCCTCACGGACATAGATGTCGCGCCCGGCGAGTTCCAGCGGCGAATAGGGCCGCATGCCTTCCACCTTCTCGATGGTGTTTTCGAGGTAGAAGAGCGGCGCGATTTCCACGATGCCGCCGATGGAGACGACGAGCAGCGAGCCGACGAGCAGCAGGGTTGCGTTGCGTTCAAGGGTCGCGTGTTTGTCGAGAATGGACATGGTCTGGGCCCTCCTATTCCGCAGCTTTCAGCGCGTGCTGAGCAGCACCGAAGATCGGGGCTTCGTCGCGCACGCGGCCGAGGATGGTCATTGTTACGTTGAAGGCCATGAGCAGAGCCCCGGCGAGGAACAGTGCGCCGCCAAGAGCACGCAGCACGTAGTAGGGCCGCCTGGCCGCGACCGATTCCGCGAAGGAATAGACGAGGAAGCCCGGGTCGTC
>NZ_JAEPRP010000096.1:0-27406 GCF_016652895.1 Ensifer sp. SSB1 | reverse complement strand
AATGCCGGGCCAAAAGCGCTGATCGGCCGTGCGGCAGCGGCTCTCGTGCGCGACGGTATGGTGATCTTCCTTGATTCCGGCACGACGACGCTCGCTGTGGCCCATGCCCTGTCCGGGCGAAAAAATCTAACGATTTGCACGACTTCGCTATCGATCGCACTGTTGATGTGCCGGCAGCCCCAGGTGCGGGTGCATATGCTCGGCGGTGAAATCAATCCGGATGAAGAGGCGGCCATCGGCATCGATGCGCTCGAGGCCATCAGCCATTTCCGCGTCGACGTCGCATTCCTGGGCGGCGGCGGCCTGTCGCCGGACGGCGAGGTGACCGACTTTACCCGCAGCGGCGCCGAGCAGCGCTCGCGCATGGTGGCAACGGCGGCCAAGGCCTATTTCGTCCTCGACAGTTCCAAGTTCGGACGGCTGACGCCGCTGCGCATTCCGCGGTTCGAAGCGGCGGCCGGAGTGATTGTCGACCGGCATCCGCCGGAGGCGATCCGCGAGGCACTCGAGCGCAAAGGTCCGGCCCTGGTCGTTGCAGAGCAATGAAATGTAATATTTTGTAACTTTATGTCTTGTTCTTTGTCCGCGTTTTGTTACCGTGCGGCCTTCCATGGGTTCGGGAGGTCGTTTCATGGCGCAGGAATTTCCAACACAGGCACAGGTCGTCATCGTCGGTGGCGGTATCATCGGCTGCTCGGTCGCCTATCACTTGACCAAGCTTGGCTGGAACGACGTCGTTTTGCTGGAACAGGGGCAGCTGAGCGGCGGCACGACCTGGCATGCGGCCGGTCTCGTCGGTCAGTTGCGCAGCCACGCCAACATGACGGGTCTGATCAAATACTCGACCAAGCTCTATAGCGAGTTGGAGTCCGAAACCGGACTTGCCACTGGTTGGAAGAATTGTGGCTCGCTCTCGGTTGCCCGCACGCAAGACCGCATGACCGTGTTGAAGCGCACGGCGGCCTCCGCCCGTGCCCAAGGGGTCGCGATCGAGGTGATCTCGCCTAGGGAGGCGCAGGACCTCTGGCCGGTCATGGCGATCGACGATCTCGTCGGCGCCGTCTGGCTGCCGGGCGACGGCAAGGCCAATCCGACCGATCTTACCCAGTCGCTCGCCAAAGGCGCACGCAATCGCGGCGCGCGGGTGATCGAGCGCGTCCGGGTCACCGGCATTTCGACGAAGAACGGCGTTGTCACCGGTGTCGAAACCGATCGGGGCGCCATTGCCGCGGAGATCGTCGTCAACTGTGCCGGGCAGTGGGCGCGCAAGGTCGGCCAGATGTGCGGCGTCACCGTGCCGCTGCACTCGGCCGAGCACATGTACATCGTCACTGGACGCATCGAGGGCGTGCATCCGGATCTGCCTGTCATGCGCGATCCCGACGGCTATATCTATTTCAAGGAGGAGGTCGGCGGTCTCGTCATGGGCGGCTTCGAGCCGGAAGCCAAGCCCTGGGGCATGGTCGGCATTCCCGATGATTTCGAGTTCGCGCTTCTGCCGGACGATTGGGACCAGTTCGAAATCCTGATGCACAATGCGCTGCAGCGCGTGCCGCAGCTTGCAACTTCCGAGGTGAAGAAGTTCTACAATGGTCCGGAGAGTTTTACTCCGGACAACAATTTCATTCTCGGCGAGGCGCCGGAACTGAAGAACTTCTTTGTCGGCGCTGGCTTCAACTCCATGGGCATTGCCAGCGCTGGCGGCGCAGGTCGGGCGCTGGCCGAGTGGATCGTCAATCGCTCGCCGACCATGGATCTGTGGCCGGTCGATATCCGCCGTTTCGCCGGCTTCAACAACAATCCGCGCTGGTTGCACGACCGCGTCAAGGAAACGCTCGGTCTGCACTATGCGATGCCCTGGCCGAACCGGGAGCTGGAGACGGCGCGCCCCTTCCGGCGCTCCCCCCTCTATGATCGGCTTGCCGCCAGGGGCGCGTGCTTCGGCTCGAAGATGGGGTGGGAGCGCGCCAACTGGTTTGCCGTTGGAGGCGAGCGACCGGTGGCAGAATACGCCTTCGGGCGGCAGAATTGGCACGAGGCGGTGAAACGCGAGATGAAGGCGACGCGCGAAGCCGTCGGCATCTTCGACCAGACGTCCTTCGCCAAACTTCTCGTCCAGGGGCGGGATGCGGCGGCAGCGCTCAATCGCATCTGCGCTGCGGACATCGACGTCAACATCGGCCGTTCCGTCTATACCGGCCTCTTGAACGAACGGGGCGGCTATGAGAGCGACTTGACCGTCATGCGACTTGCGGTCGACCGCTTCCTCCTCATCACCGGATCGGCACAGGCAGTGCATGACGCCGACTGGATCCAAAAGAATATCCCGCCCGATGCTCATGTGACGCTTACCGACGTTACCTCCGCCTATGCCGTACTGGCGCTGATGGGGCCGAAGTCGCGCGACATTCTCTCGAAGCTCACCTCGGCCGATATCTCGAACGAGGGCTTTCCCTTCGCGACGATCCGCGAAATCGATATCGGCTACGCTACCGCCTACGCAAACCGCATGACCTATGTCGGCGAACTCGGCTGGGAACTGATCGTGCCGACGGAGTTCACCGTCGGTGTCTACGAGGCATTGCACGAGATCGGCGGCAAATTCGGTCTTACCGATTGCGGCTATTACGCTCTGGAGGCGCTCAGGCTGGAAAAAGGCTACCGGGCCTGGAGCCGAGAGCTGACCCCGGACATCAATCCATGCGAGGCGGGCCTTGCCTTTGCGGTGGCGGCTGACAAGGTGGGCGGCTTCATCGGTCGGGACGCTTATCTTGCGGTAAAGGCCAAGGGGGCGCCCGCCCGGCGCATCGTACAGTTTACGGTGGACGATCCCCTGCCGGTGCTCTGGGGCGGCGAGTTGATCCTTCGTGACGGCAGGCCGGTTGGCGAGGTGCGCTCGGCCGCCTATGGCCATTCGCTCGGCCGTTCCGTCGCGCTGGCACTCATCGAACATAGTGCGGGCGTGGACAAATCCTTCGTCGAGTCCGGCCGCTTCGAGGTCGAACTCGCCGGCGAGCGTTTTGCGGTTACCGCACATCTCGCGGCTGCCTATGATACCAAGGCTTTCCGCGTGAGAGCCTAGTCGCGGTGTCGCTTACACGCCGCTGCCGATGGAGCTCAACGGGGGTTGCGCGCACTCTCAACGATGGTGCGCGCAAGCGTTTCGGCTGCACGCGATGGTTTGTTGCGCGGGTGAGCGATGTGGAACATGTCCTCGAAGGTCATACGTTCCGGGGCGAGCAGCCGAAGGCGGCCGCTACGCACCCATTCCTCGGCATAGTGATCAGGCAGGAAGCCGATATAGGCGCCGGAGAGCAGCAGCAGCAGCGTTCCTTCCATATGCGGTGTTGCCGCTGCCCAGCGGAAGTTCACGCCACAGATCGTCTCGTTTAGCATATAGGTGCGGCCGGCGAAGGACTGTGCCTCCAGAAGCTCCGCGGTGATTGCCGTATCCTCCAGGCCGAAAAGCGGATGGCCCTCGGCGCAATACAGCTTCTGAACCTCGGAAAATACCGACTGGGTGCGGAAATGCGGTGTGGCACTGCCGATAGAAGGCATGAGCACGATCTGGTACGCGCCATTCAGCAGGCCCTGATGCAGAACCTGCGGCGCCGCGACGTCGATTTCCAGATGGACGCGCGGTGCCTGACGGTGAAAGGCCGCTAGCGCACCCTGAAGATCGAGATCCCTGTTGGTGATCATTGCATCCACGGTGCCGAAGGTAAGGCTTCCGGTCAGCTCGCCCTGAGCTTCGCCGACGCGGCTTTGGAACTTCTCCAGCGAACCGAAGAGTTCCAGCGTCGCTTCATAGACGAGGCGCCCTTCATCCGTCAGCAGGAAGCCGCTTCGCCCGCGACTGCAAAGCCGCAAGCCCAGGCGATCCTCGAGATGGCGCATATGCGTGGATATCGTTGCCTGCGTCATGCCGAGTGCGGTCTGGGCAGAGGAGAAGCCGCCATACTGAACGACGGAGGCAAAGACGCGCAACAGCCGGAGCTCGGCGTCGCCGAGAGACAGATTGAGAACGCGGTGGCGAACCTTGTTGATCATGCATTGATTAAGTCACAACTAAACATCCAATCATAGATATTTTTAAAGGTATCGGCCTTCCGCACACTCCTTCGCCTGTGGAGGAGACACATGGCTAGCAATTCCTACGAAACCGGGCGCCTGAACCTGCCGTTTGTCGGCATCTGCACCTTCGGCAAATATCCCTATCAGCCCGATTGGGATCAGATCGACGCCGACGTCGCCATCCTCGGTGCGCCCTTCGACTGCGGCACGCAGTGGCGCGCCGGGACCCGCTTCGGCCCACGTGCCATCCGTGAGGCTTCCACCCTGTTTTCCTTCGGTCACGGTGGTGCTTACGACCACGAGGACGACGTCACCTATCTGCCGAGCGACAAGGTCTCGATCGTCGATATCGGTGACGCCGACATCGTCCATACCGACACGATGAAGAGCCACGCCAACATCGAATTCGGCGTACGCAAGATCCTTGCCGCCGGTGCGCTTCCGGTGGTTCTCGGCGGCGACCATTCCGTCAATATTCCGTGCGTCAACGCTTTTGAAGACGACTGCGCCAGGAACGGCCCGATCCACATCGTCCAGATCGACGCGCATCTCGATTTCGTCGACGAACGCCATGGGGTGCGCTACGGACACGGCAACCCGATGCGCCGCGCCGCGGAAAAGCCCTATGTCAGCGGCCTGTCGCAACTCGGCATCCGCAACGTCTCTTCCACGGCGAAGGAAGGGTATGAGGATGCCCGCGCCATGGGGTCGGACATTCTCTCGGTGCGCCAGATCCGCACCTTGGGCATGGAATCTGTGGCCGCCCGCGTGCCGGCCGGTGCACGCTACTATGTCACCATCGACATCGATGGTTTCGATCCCTCGATCGCGCCTGGTACCGGCACACCCTCGCATGGCGGCTTCATCTATTACGAGGTGCTGGAGATCCTGGCTGCACTCGCCAAGCGCGGCACGATCGTTGGTATCGACCTCGTCGAGGTTGCCCCGGACTACGACCATTCCGGCTCCACCTCGATCCTTGCAGCACAGGTGCTGATGAACCTCATCGGCCGCGTCATGCACGCGAAGAGGGGCTGAGACCATGGGGCGCATCGCTTACGATTTTGCTGGCGAACATGTGCTGGTCACCGGCGCAAGCAGGGGCATCGGCCGGGCCGTCGCGGAAGCTTTTGCCGCGGCCGGCGCCGACGTGACGATCCTTTCTTCGGGTGCCGGCATCCATGAGGCGGCGCGCGAGATTTCGGCACGTGTCGGCCGCAAGGTCGCGGCACTCGAATGCGACATCACCGACAGCGCTGTGGTGAAGGCGACGCTCGCGCCGCTCGGACGCATCGACGTTCTCGTCAACAATGCCGGGCTGGAGCGTATCACGCCGCTCAGCGAAGAGGACGATGCGGTCGAGGAGACCTTCCGCCGCATCACCGACATCAACACCAACGGCACCTTTTACGTTACCCGCCATGCGCTGCCGCATATGGTCGACGGCGGTCGTGTCATCGTCACGGCGTCGATCTGGAGCCGGGTCGCTGTACCCGAGTTTTCCGCCTACATCGCATCCAAGCACGCCAATCTCGGCTTTACCCGGGTGATGGCCAAGGAGCTCGCCGGCCGTGGCATCCGCGTCAATGCCGTCTGCCCGGGCTGGGTGCGCACCGAGGCGGCGATGCTGTCGGTGAAGAACATGTCGCTGCGCACTGGCCGCAGTGAGGAGGATCTGCTGGCCGAAATCGTCGGTGCGCAGGTTCTGCCTGGCTTGCTGGAGCCGGAAGATCTGGCCGCTCCCTATCTTTTCCTTGCCTCCGACGGCGCGAAGGACATGACGGGGCAGGCGCTGATGCTCGATCGCGGCGAGGTGATGGCATGACGCAGCGCATTCTAATCACCGGCGCCTATCGCGGCATTGGCGCCGCCTGTGCCCTGGCCTTCGCCGCGTCGGGCGCACGCGTCGCACTTGCCGATATCCGCAAGCCGCTGGAGACCGCGGATGCGGCAACGAAGGCAGGGGCCGCTGAGGTGCTCACGCTCGCCTGCGATGTCTCCGATGAAGGCGCAGTCGCGGCCGTCGGCGAGGTGGTGCGGGAGACCTTCGGCGGGCTCGATATTGTCGTCCATTGCGCCGGCGTGATCCATGAGGCGCCTTTGCTTGAAACCCCGGTCGCCGATTTTGACCGCGTGATCGCCATCAACCTGCGCGGCAGCTTCCTCGTCGGCAAGATGGCGCTCGGGCTGATGAACGGGACAGTCGAGGAGCCTGCCCGCCTCATCCTGATCGCCTCGGACATGGCCTACTACGGTCGCGAGACCTTTTCGCCTTACGTCGCTTCGAAGCACGGCGTGCTCGGCCTGGTGCGCTCCTGGGCGAAGGAGTTCGCGCCACGCGTCCTCGTCAATGCCATCTGTCCAGGGCCTATCGATACCGAGATGCTGGGTGCCGCCCATATGAGCGCCGAATGGCGCGCCAGGGAACTGGCGATCCCGCTTGCTCGCTTCGGCAAGCCCGAGGAGATCGGCGAGCTCGCCCTGTTCCTGGCGGGTTCCGGAGGACGGTACTTCACCGGGCAGGGGATCGGCAGCAACGGCGGGAGCATCATGCCATGATCGCCAATCCCATTCCCTGGCCGGACGGCGCCAAATGTGCCGCCTGCATCACCTTCGACATGGATGCCGACAGCCTCATCCATATCGCCCATCCCAATGATGGCCACAGCCGCGTCTCGGCGATCTCGATGCTGCAATATGGTCCGAAGGTGGCGATCCCGCGGATTGTCGAAAGCTATCGGCAACTCGGTATCAAGCAGACCTTCTTCGTGCCTGCCTGGTGTATCGAGCAGTATCCGCAGGCGATCGACGCCATTCTTGAGGGTGGCCACGAACTGGCACACCACGGCTTCCTGCACGAGCATCCGCGCGAACTGCCCGATGACGAGGAAGCCTATTGGCTTGACCGCGGCATCGAGGTGATCGTCAAGGCGAGCGGTAAGCGGCCGCGCGGCTGGCGTGCGCCGCTCTACAATTTCTCCCATCGCTCCGCCGACCTGCTGGTGTCGCGCGGCTTCGACTACGACGCCTCGCTGATGGGGGACGACATCCCGTACCTGCTCGAATGTGATGCCGGGCGCCTCGTCGAACTGCCTTCGCATTGGGGTCTCGATGACTGGCCGCAATATGTCCAGTCGATGGACCTCGACTACATGATGCCGATCCGAGCGCCGGAACAGGGCTTTGCCGCCTTCGCCCAGTAATTCGAGGACGCCTATCTCCACGGCGCCCTCTGGGTTCCAGTCGTCCACCCTTTTGCCACCGGTCGGCTCGCCCGCTGGGAAGTGGTGCACCGCTTTCTCGAACAGGTCATCCGGCGCGGCGACGTCTGGTTCGCGCCGATGGAAGAGATCGCCGCTCATGTGCGGCGCGTTGTCGAAAACGGCAGCTGGTCGCCGAGGATCGATCGGCTGCCCTTCTATTCCGAGCCCGTGCGGGTTCGGTAGCCGGAAGCGGTGCGCCCGCTTCCGAAGATCTGCGGCTGATGGAGCCGCGACTGTCTTCGCGGAAAGACGCCAAAAGGCGCGACGCGACAAGGGGAACGACGATGGAACACAACGAAATCGCCTGGCAGGGCGAACTGTCGCGGCGCGCCCGCGTCTATGAGGACATCGAAGCGGGAGAGCGCTTCGAGGGCACCATGACCGTGCTCGACTATACCTGCTTAACCTTGCTGACGCTCGTACTCGTCGTCGGCTTCTGGCTTTGGGGGGCGTGAGATGACCGATCACGTTGCATTGGACCGCCTCACCGCCGTCGAAACCGAGCTTGAGGATGCAGCCCGCAACCGTGCCGCCGCCGAGCGTGGCGATGCGCCGCTGCTGCCAGCCGAGAGGCTTTGGGGTTTCTGGGAATTCACATACGCCAATTCGGCACTGGCCATTGCCACCTGGGCCTTTCTGATCGGCGGTTCCGTCGGTCTGTTCGTCGGGCCGAAGGAGGGCATTGCCGCAATCGTCATCGGCAACATCGTCGGCGTGGTACTGACCGCGCTCGCGACCACCACCATGTCCGGCCGCTATGGCGTCGAGCAGTTCATCGCACTGCGCAGCCAGTTCGGCTACAACGGCAGCCGCGTCGTCTATGTACTCGCCGTGGTGATCCTGACCATGGGGTGGCTCGCGGTTCTCGCGATGATGTTCGGCCGCTCGATCGACGGGTTGATGGCGCTCAGCGCCGGCGAAGCGGCCAATCCGACCGGCGCCAAGATGATCGTTGCGGCGATCGGCGCGATACTGCTCACCTGGTTCATCGTCGCCAAGGGACCGACCTCGATCAAGTTCTTCAACATGGTCGTATCGCCGGCGCTGGTGCTCCTGATGGTGGCGATGCTCTATCTCATCCTCAGCCATCACTCGATCGGCGAGCTCCTGGCGCTGCCGGCCCTTGCGCCGCCGTTCGAGGACAAGACGCTGAATTTCATCGTCGCGGTCGAGGTCAATCTCGCCGCCGGTTTCTCCTGGTGGCCCTATATCGGCAATCTGGCGCGGTTGACGAAGAACGAGCGCACAGCCTTCTGGCCGAACATCCTCGGCATCTTCGGGGCCGCTGCCCTTGGTGAAATCGTCGGCCTGCTTGCGGCAGTCGCACTTGGCGAAAGCGATCCGACAATCTGGATGACGAAGATTGCCGGACCGATGATCGGCATCGTCGCACTGCTCTTCGTGGCCTTCGCCAACATGACGTCGATGGCGAACATCCTCTACACCTCGATCGTCGGCCTGCGGCAGGTCGGTACGGCATCGGTGCGCGCCATTTCCTGGGGCACGATCCTCTTCCTCTTCTGCCTCATCCCGTTCGGGCTCGTGGTCTTCTATCCGCAGATGTATGACGGCTTCTTCATCTTCCTCGTCTGGACCTCGGCGCTGAATTCCGCTCTCGCCGGTATCGGTATCGCCGACTACTTCTTCTTGCGGCGCCAGAAGCTCGACATGCGCAGCCTGCACGGGCCGCAGGAAAACGGTCCCTACCGCTTCTGGGGTGGCTTCAATCCGATCGGGCTCTTTGCTCTTGCTATCGGCTTCATCGTCTATGTCGCCGTCTTCAATCCGCAGACGCTCGCGAGCCTTCCAGCCTTCAAATACCTGACCGCCTCCGTGCCGTCCTGCCTTGCTGCAGGCACGGTCCACTACGTGCTGACACGGCTTTTCGCCCGTGGCCGCGGCTGGGGTCAGTATCCATAACCACCGGAGAAGACGACGATGACCGAAACATACGACTACATCATCATCGGCGCAGGGTCGGCCGGCTGCGTGCTCGCCAACCGCCTGTCGGAGGATCCGTCCACCCGGGTGCTCGTGCTCGAATTCGGCGGCAGCGACAAGTCGATCTTCATCCAGATGCCGACGGCGCTTTCGATCCCGATGAACGGAACGAAATACAATTGGAAATACATGACCCTGCCGGAACCCGGTCTCGACGGGCGCCGGGTGCATTGCCCCCGTGGAAAGGTCATTGGCGGCTCGTCCTCGATCAATGGGCTCGTCTACATGCGTGGCCACGCGCGGGATTTCGACGAGTGGGAGGAGCTGGGCGCGCGCGGCTGGCGCTATGCCAATTGCCTGCCGTATTTCCAAAAAGCCGAGACCTGGCAGGACGGGGGCGACAGCTATCGCGGGGCCACCGGGCCGCTTTCGACCAATGCCGGCAACAAGATGAAGAACCCGCTTTACCGGGCCTTTGTCGATGCCGGACGCGAGGCCGGCTATGTCGCGACAAACGATCCGAACGGTTACATGCAGGAAGGCTTCGGGCCGATGCACATGACCGTGAAGGACGGAGTGCGTTGGTCGACTGCCAATGCCTATCTGAAACCGGCGATGGGCCGTCCGAACCTCAATGTTGTCACCCATGCCATGACGCGCCGGGTGCTGGTCGAAGGCAAACGCGCCGTCGGTGTCGAGTATGAACTCGGCGGCGAGCGCCATATTGCCCGCGCCAGCCGCGAAGTGCTCATCGCCTCCGGCCCGATCGGATCGCCGCACCTGCTGCAGCGCTCGGGCATCGGCCCGGCCGCGGTGCTGCAGCAGGCGGGCGTTCCCGTCCTGCACGATCTGCCTGGCGTCGGCGAGAACCTGCAGGATCATTCGGAGGTCTATATTCAATATGCGTGCAAGGAGCCGATCACGCTCAACGGCAAGATGGGCGTCTTGAGCCGCGCGTTGATCGGGGCAGAATGGCTCCTGTTCAAGAAGGGGCTGTCCGTGTCCAACCACTTCGAAAGCGGCGGTTTCATCCGCTCCGACGCCTCGCTTCAATGGCCGGACATCCAGTTCCACTTCCTGCCTGCAGCGATGCGTTACGATGGCAAGAAGCCGCTCGATGGCCACGGCTTCATGGTGTTGACCGGACCGAACAAGCCGAAAAGCCGCGGCTACGTCCGGCTGCGTTCTCCCGAGGCCCACGAGCAGCCCGACATCCTCTTCAACTATCTCGACCGTGAGGAGGATCGCGAAGGTTTCCGTCGCTGCCTGCGGCTGACGCGTGAGATCATCGCCCAGCCGGCCTTCGACCGTTTCCGTGGCGATGAAATCGCCCCGGGAGCGAATGTGCGGACGAATGACGAGATCGACGCCTGGGTGCGAGAGACCATGGAGAGCACCTATCACCCCTGCGGCTCATGCCGGATGGGTGAGGATGGAATGGCGGTCGTCGATAGCGAACTTAGGGTTCGTGGCATCGATGGGTTGCGGGTCATCGACAGTTCCGTCTTCCCGTCCGAACCGAACGCCAACCTCAACGCGCCGACGATCATGCTGGCAGAGCGGGCCTCCGACATGGTGCGCGGCAAACCGCTGCTCGCCGCCTCCAACGCCGAAGTCGGCGTTGCCCCTGGCGTCGGTGTCACACAGCGCAGCAGCAAGCCGCTGCGCGCTCTCCAGCAGTGAACTGAGAGAGGGCGGTGCGGCATGTTGCGGGGTATCGGTTATGTGGTAGCCCGGCGCGAGCGCGGTGACGACGAGGAGCCGAACCGATGGGCCTTGGTGGTCGAAAGGCTCCTCGGCCGCCTCAAATCCCGATGTTGCCCTCCGTTCGGGCCATCGCATCCGCCAGCCGGAGAAGAAGAGGCCTCATCCGGTCTGCCGGAACGCCGGCATAGCCGAGAATGAGCGCGCCCGGCTGCGGTGTTGCGATCGTATAGTCGGACAGGGGATAACATTGCAGCCCCGCATCCAGCACGGCACGGTGCGAGGCCTGGTCTTGCCGGCCGCCCTTAAGCCAGGCGAGCGCGTTAAGGCCGCTTTCGGAGCTGTCGATGCGGGCAAGTCCGGCAAGCGTCTCCTGCGCCACTTGCGTAAAGGTTTCGCGGCGCTCAGCGTAGAGGCTGCGCATGCGGCGCAGATGGCTTGCAAAGTGACCACCGCCGATGAACTCGGCGAGCGCGAGCTGGGTTTCGACGGGCACGCTGCGATGGATCAGCGCTGAGAGGTTGCGGAAAGTACCGATCAATTGCGGCGGCAGGACGAGATAGCCGACACGCAGGCCCGGATAGAGCGCCTTGCTGAAACTGCCGGCGTAAATGACCCGTCCATTGCTGTCGATGGAGCGCATGGACGGCAGCGGCGCGCCGTCGTAACGGAATTCGCTGTCATAATCGTCCTCGATGATCCAGGCATCGTTGGCCCGAGCCCACTCGAGCAAAGCAAGCCTGCGCGGCAGCGTCAGGGTGACGCCGAGCGGGTGGTGGCGCGAAGGCATGACGAAGGCGAGCCGGGCATCCGGGTAGCGGGCGATCGCGCCTTCGACATCCATGCCTTCGGCATCGACATCCGTCGGACACAGGCGCAGACCAAGCGTTCGAAAGAGGTTGCTGGTGGTGATTGGCCCCGGATCCTCGAACCATATCCCGTCGCCGGCATCGGCAAGCGCCAGCGCTGCGAGCGAGAAGGCCGCGTGGCCCCCGGGTGTGATGACGATCTGCTCAGGATCGCAAGGGTCTCGCCGGTGCAGGGCCAGATACTCGGCGATCCGCTGCCGCAGAACCAGTTCGCCCGCGACATCGCCATAGCCCATGGCCACCGCCTTGCCGCTGCGCGCTACGGCGTTCCAGCATTTCCTCCAGATGGCAAAGGGAAAGCGATCGAGCGCCGGCCGGTTGGGCAGGAAGGGCCTGTCCTCCATCTGGCCGATGTCGGCCGACATCCGGCGCGATTGCGCGCCAATGCGCGATAGCCGTGGCGGTGCGCTGTCGGCAACGTCACCACGAGCGGGCATCGACAGCTTGGTCGATTGCCGCGGCAAGGCGGCGGACACGAATGTCCCGGCCCCTTGCCGTGCCTCCAGATAGCCCTCCGCCTTCAGGTTCTCGAGCACCCGCACCAAAGTCTGGCGCGACAGGCCGAGCTCGTCGGCCAGGATGCGGCTGGCGGGCAGCCGGGTTCCGGCACGCAGATGCCCCTTGAGGATGGCCATGCGCAATTGGTCCTGCACCTGGCGGAATTTCGGCAGCGCGATCGTCGCATCAATACGCAGGAACGGCAGGATCGGGCCTTCCAACTGCTTGCTCACCGGTGTGTCTCCAAAATTGGTACGATCGAATGCATCATAATGGACGTTTCTTCGTCGTCCAATTGTTACATCCTGTACCTACACGAAAACGCACCGATGCAGCCCTTCCGCAGGACGCAGACAAGGTGCGGGGGAACCGGAACTGACGGCGGTGCCGACGACCGGATGCAAGGACAGAAAAGCAGTCATCGCCCACGATCCGTCGCAGACGGTCAACAGGAGGAAAACATGAAGAAGCTTCTATCGCGCGCAACAAGCCGCGCCTTCGTCTCCACCCTTGCCATGGCTGCCGCGCTGCCGGGTATTGCCCGCGCCGAGCCCTCGCAGGAGCTGGTGGCGGCTGCCACGAAGGAAGGCGCGCTTACGGTCATCGCGCTCCCCCATGACTGGTGCAATTACGGCGAGGTCATCGCTGGCTTCAAGGCGAAGTATCCGGGCATCGAGGTCAATGAGCTGAACCCTGATGCAGGTACCGCCGACGAACTGGAAGCGATCCGGGCGAATAAGGGCAATACCGGCTCGCAGGCGCCTGATGTCGTCGATCTCGGCCTTGCCTTTGCGCCTGCCGCCGCGCAGGAAGGTCTTCTCCAGCCGTACAAGGTGGCAACCTGGGACGAAATCCCGGGCAACATCAAGGACGAGAAGGGGTATTGGTACGGCGACTACTATGGCGTCATGGCCTTCGGTGTGAACAAGGACCTGCTCGAGACTGCGCCGACCGATTGGTCGGATCTGTCGAAATCGGAATACTCCGGCGCGGTTGCGCTCACCGGCGATCCGCGGTCTTCTGCCCAGGCTATCCTGGCGCTGATGTCAGCCGGCATCTCGCGTGGCGCCAAGCCCGGAACCGAGTCCGGCGGCAAGGGGCTGGAGCTCTTTGCGGAATTGAACAAGTCCGGCAACTTCGTGCCAGTGCTCGGCAAGGCCGGCACGATCGCACAGGGGCAGACGCCGATCGTCGCTGCCTGGGACTACAATCTCTTGGCCTGGCGCGACGCCCTGAAGGGCAATCCGCCGATGGATGTCGTCGTGCCGGTGAGCGGCGTCGTCGCTGGCGTTTATGTTCAAGCGATCTCCGCCTACGCACCGCATCCGAACGCCGCCAAGCTCTGGATGGAGTACCTCTATTCCGATGAAGGCCAGACCGGCTGGCTGAAGGGTTACTGCCACCCGGCGCGCTTCAATGCCATGCTGAAGGCCGGCAAGTTCCCCCAGGACCTGCTCGACAAGCTGCCGCCGGCCGAAGCCTATGAAAAGGCGATCTTCCCGACGGTCGACGAACTTTCCGCCAACAAGACCGCGGTGGTCGAGGGCTGGGACAAGGTCGTCGGCGCCAACGTGAAGTAATCCTCCGCTCGGGCAGAGAGGCTTCACCCGTCACGAAGCCTCTCACCGGACTTTGGCGCTACTATTCCAGGGACAAATCCGATGACGACAAGCGTCGCATCCCTGCCGACAGCCTTCAGGCCGCGGCAGGTTCTCAGCTGGTTCGGGGTTGCCCCCTTCTTCCTCTTCGCCACGCTGTTCCTCATCCTGCCAACGCTCAACATCGTGCTCGGTGCGTTCCGCAACGCGCAGGGACAGGTGACGCTCGAAAACCTCGGCAAGCTCCTTGCGCCTTCGATACGCTCTGCCTTCTGGATTTCGATCGAACTCAGCCTGCTGACGGCAGCGCTCGGGTGCCTGTTCGGCTTTCTCATCGCCGCTGCCATCACTCTCGGTGGCCTCCCGCGACCGCTGCGCAACGCCATCCTCACCTTCTCCGGCGTGGCCTCGAACTTTGCCGGCGTCCCGCTCGCCTTCGCCTTCATCGCAACCCTCGGCCGCCTCGGCTTCGTGACGATGCTGTTGCGCCACTGGTTCGGCATCAATCTCTACGGCGCCGGTTTCAACATCGTCTCCTTCCTCGGCCTGGCACTTACCTATCTCTATTTCCAGATTCCGCTGATGGTGCTGATCATCACGCCGGCGCTGGAGGGACTGCGCCGCGAATGGCGGGAGGCGGCCGAAAGCCTTGGCGCCAACGGCTTTCAGTACTGGCGGCTGGTGGCGTTGCCGGTGCTCTGGCCTTCGCTTCTCGGCACGCTCGCTCTGCTTTTCGCCAACGCCTTCGGGGCAGTTGCGACTGCCATCGCGCTGACCGGCTCATCGCTTTCGATCGCGCCGATCGTCCTCTTCGCGCAGATCCGCGGCGACGTGCTCAATGATCCGCATCTCGGCTATGCCATCGCCTTTGCGATGATCCTGCTGACCGCCGTTGCCAACGCAATCTACATCGTCTTGCGCATGCGTGCGGAAAGGTGGGTCAAATGACGGAAAGACGCCTCTGGTCCTGGCTCGCCGTCGCCTTCGGCGGGCTCTATTTCCTGCTCCCGCTCGTCGGCATGTTCGACTTCTCCATGCGCATGCAGCGCGATGGCTACAGCTTCGAAGCCTATCGTGTCGTGCTGGCGGATCCTCAGTTCCAGCAGACCTTCGGTTACTCGGTGGTTCTGGCCTTGCTGACGATCGTTCTCGGCATCCTGATCATCGTGCCGACAGCCTATTTCGTGCGGCTGCGGTTTCCGGGTCTGCGCCCGATCGTCGAGTTCCTGACGCTGCTGCCGCTGGTCATTCCGCCGATCGTCATCGTTTTCGGTTACATCCGCATCTACAATACCTCTTCGATCCTGCCGCTGACGGGAAGCTGGTGGGGCACCAATCTGCTGCTCTTGTTCGGCTATGCGACACTGTCGCTGCCCTACATGTACCGCTCCGTCGATACTGGGCTCCGCACCGTCGACGTCGGCAGCCTGACGGAGGCGGCCCAGAGCCTCGGCGCCGGCTGGGCCCGGATCCTCGCCGTCGTCATTTTGCCGAACGTCTTCGTCTCGGTGCTTTCCGGCGCCTTTTTGACCTTCGCGATCGTCATCGGCGAATACGTCTTTGCCGCCTTGCTCAACGTCGGCAGCTTCGGTCCCTACATGGTCTGGATGGGCGGCAATCGCGCCTATGAACCATCGGCGCTCGCGGTGGTGGCGTTCGGCATCACCTGGGCCTGCATGGGGCTGATCCAGCTTTTCACCCGCTTTTCAAAATTCTCTACCGTGAGGCGCTGATCATGGCCTTTCTCGACATCCGTCATCTGGAAAAATCGTTCGGTGCGCTGCGCGTCGTCAAGGATTTCAACCTCGACATCGAGAAAGGGGAGTTCGTCTCCTTCCTCGGCCCATCCGGCTGCGGCAAGACAACCGTCTTGCGCATGGTCGCCGGATTTGAGGCGCCGACGGCCGGTGCCATTCGCATCGAGGGGCGCGACGTGACCGGCCTTGCTGCCAACCGTCGCAACATCGGAATGGTCTTCCAGGCCTATGCGCTCTTCCCGAACCTAACGGTCGAAGAGAACATCGGCTTCGGCCTGCGGATAAAGGGCGTTGGAAAGGCAGAGATCCGCACGCGTGTCGGGGAAATGTTGGAGATGGTCGGCTTACCGAAACTCGGCGAGCGCTACCCATTCCAGCTTTCCGGCGGCCAGCAGCAACGCGTGGCCCTGGCGCGCGCGCTGGCAATCCGCCCGCAGGTTCTGCTGCTTGACGAGCCGCTGTCGGCGCTTGACGCAAAGATACGCGTGAGCCTGCGAGAAGAAATCCGCCGCATCCAGCGTGAGCTCGGCATCACTACCATCTTCGTGACGCATGATCAGGAAGAGGCCTTGTCGATGTCGGACCGCGTCGTGGTCATGCATCAAGGCATAGTCGATCAGGTAGGCACTCCTTTTGAAATCTACAATCGGCCGGCGACGCGGTTCGTGGCGCAGTTCGTCGGCACGCTTAATCTGCTCGATGCCAGCCTCATCGACGCAGCCGCGGGGCGGGTAGGGCTGGGGGATATCCCGGTGGCTCTGAACAGGAAGCTGCCCGGACGGGCGGGTGACCGCGTGAGCCTGGCGCTCCGGCCGGAAACCGTGGCGCTCGGACGAAAGGACGAGGGCAGCGTCGTTCTCTCCGGCCATATTGCCGAGGTGCATTTCCTCGGTTCGGTCATCCGCATCAGGGTTGCCGTTGCCGGTCAGTTCGTCTCGCTCGATACGTTCAACCAACCCGACACGCCGCCGCCTTCTGTCGGGACCGCGGTCGAAGTCAGCATTTCTGATCGTGACCTGCTTGTTCTTGCGGCCTGACGAGAACGAAAACTTCGAACAATGCCGATCGCTTGCGGAGGATCCGGGATGGTGCCCGATTTGCCATGGGAAATGACGCCTCGCCCGAATTGGCGGCAGAGGATGGAGGGTCTGTCTGCCGAGAGCCGTGCGAAGCTCGCTGCGCGGGCACGACGTGCGCCGCTCTTTGCTCATGCCTATGCCTTCCACCTGAACTTCCGCTTTGGTGGCATGAAGCCCCTGGATCTGGCTGAATTCGCAAGAGAACTGGGTCTGCAGGGCCTCAAGGTTCATGTCGAGGACGGCGAGCAGGCAAGTCTGGCCAGAATGTCAGACAAGGCGTTGCTGGCGTTTGGCGCGGCGGTGAGCAGTCTCGGTCTGGAGTTGCATGTCGAGACCAGCACGACCGAGCTTGCCGGGCTCTCCGACGCGGTGCGTATCGCGCTTGCGACAGGAGCCACATCGCTTCGCTGCTACCCGCGCTACGAGGGGCGGGTTTCTGAGATCGTCGAATGGACTATCGCCGATCTGCGGCAGCTTGAAAACCTCGATCCTGAGGGCAGGCTCCGTTACACGCTCGAACAGCATGAGGACCTCAAGTCAGCAGAGTTGATCCAAATCGTCAAGGCAGTCGCAAACCCGCGCCTCAGCCTTCTGTTCGATTTCGGCAACATGATCAATGCGTTTGAAGTGCCGATGTCGGCGCTGGCCGCGCAGGCGCCGCATATCACCGAGGTGCATGTCAAGGATTGCCTCGTACGGCCGGATCGCGGCGGCTGGGCGCATCTCGCCTGCCTTTCGGGAAACGGCGATTTGCCGATGCTGGCGATGTTGGTTGAGCTGCTGCTGCTTGGCTGCGACAAGCCGCAGGTCCTGGCCTTTGGATTGGAAGAGGAGGAGGGCTATTTCGCGCCCGCGCTTCGCTTTGCCGACGAGGCACGCGATCCGTTCATCCCCGCCCGCACGGCAAGCTTCACCACGATTGGAGCCGGCGATCAGGAGGCGCGACTGCGCCAGGAGGTGGCGGCCGCCCACAGGCAGGTCGAGACGGTCCGGAGCCTGTTGCAGAAAATCATAACGCAAGCTGAGAAGGTCTAAGAATGACGGTCGAACACGCCTGCCCACCTGCGTTTCTGGCATTCGCCCACGAAATGGCCGATGCCGCCGCTACCGTTATCCGTCCCTATTTTCGCCAACGGCTCGAAATCGACGCCAAGGCGGACAGCAGCCCTGTCACAGACGCCGATCGTCTCGCCGAAATGACGATGCGGCAGATGATCGGGAAGCGTTTACCAGACCACGGCGTTCGCGGCGAGGAGTTTGGTGCTTCCAATGCCGATGCGGAATGGGTCTGGGTGCTCGATCCGATCGACGGCACCAAGTCCTTTGCGTCCGGCTCGCTTGCTTTCGGCACGCAAATCGCGCTGCTGCATCAGGGCGCACCGTGTCTTGGCATCATTGAGCAGCCGATAACAAACGAGCGCTGGGTCGGCCAGCGGGCGAGCCCGACGCTCTTCAACGGTGTGCCAATCAGAACGAGCGAAACCGCCCGCCTCAAGGAAGCGATCGTCTATACATCGGCGCTGGAGCAGTTCGATCTTGATACGAGAGAGCGTTTCTCGCGGCTGGCAGCCGGCGCCCGTTTCACGCGGATGTCGCATGATTGCTACGCCGCCGGCCTGCTGGCGCTTGGTTGCGTTGACATCCTGGTCGAAAGCAACGTGTTCGACTACGACATCCTTCCTCAGGTACCCATCATCGAAGGAGCGGGTGGCATCGTTACGGACTGGGAGGGCCGACCATTGGCCAACACGAACCAGTACGGGACAGTCCTCATGGCAGCAAACGAGACGCTGCACGCCGAAGCACTCGAGCGGCTGCGGCACGGGACAAACCGCGCAGCGGACTAGGTGCCGGCTGCGTTTTCCGAGAGTGGGCGCGCGGAGGGATCACGCCCTTCGAAGAGCGGCCGATGTTTCGCGAGCGCCTGGCCTGCAAACTCGGTAAAGGCGCTGACACGGGCGGTGCGGCGCAGGTCCTCGTGGGTGAGGAGCCAGAGCTCTCGCGTCATTGCGGCGACCGGTGAGCCGATGCGCACCAGGCCCGGCGTCGTATCGCCAAGATAGCAAGGCAGCGCCGTAAGCCCGATGCCGGCTGCTGCTGCTTCGCGCGCAGTCACCAGGGAATCGCAGCGCAGCACCGCCGGCGCTGACAGCGTCGCGCGCATCCATCGTGACACGCTCGTCGAAGCAAGCGCATCGCCGAGCCCAATCCAGCGTTCCCCCGCGAAATCGATCTTGTCGGACGATCCAAGGCCGCGTTCCTGCAGGTAGGAAGGCGCCGCATAAACGGCAAAGGCAACGTTCGCGATCCGGCGGCCAACGAGCGCATCGGGTGAATCGACGGCGGGGCGAATGGCGACGTCAGCGTCGCGATGAGAGAGATTTGCGAGTGCATTCGAGGTGCTCACTTCGAGCAGGACGCCCGGGTGGCGTTGCCGGAAGGCAGCGAGTATCGACGGCAGGATCGAGGCCATCAATGTGTCGGTGGTGGTGATCCGCAGGCTGCCTTCCAGCCGCAGGTCCTGCCCGGTCAGGCGGCGCTCCAGTTCGGTGACCGTTTCCGCCATCCGTCGGGCCACCGCGAGCAGTTCCTCGCCGCCGGCTGTGAGCGTGTAGCCGGACGGGAGGCGATCGAACAGGCGGACCCCCAATCTCTGCTCGAACGATCCAACGCGCCTGAGCACGGTGGTGTGATTGACGCCGAGCGCGCGGGCTGCGGCAGCGAGGGAATTCGCCTCCGCGACCGCCAGGACAAAGCGGAGATCTTCCCAGTCGATACGATGGTGGCTGTTCATGTCTGGGCAAACCTTCAGCAGCGTTGCGGATCGAGCGTGCACGTCGCAGCGCCGTCTCCGCCATCGTCGGTCGGATCGGCACAACCACCCCCAAGATCAGGCGACTCGGCGCTTCGAAGGCCCAAACGCAGGGATGTGCGAATATGCAGCATGAAACGGCAAAGTGACAGATCGATCTGCGAGAAGGCACGGCCTAACTAGATAAACACGTTCGGACAGGACGGTCGAACGCGCCTGTCGAGCCCGGCTGCCGGTGTGAGAGAACCTCAACGCTGGTCCTTGTCCCCTTCGCGCTATTCATCAAGGAGGTCCCGTGATGGAGACCCTGTTCGTTCCATTGGCTCTGGTTGCCGGCGGTCTGCTCGCCGTTCAGGCGGGCGCCAACGCACAACTTTCGAAGGCTGTCGGGTCGCCGTTTGCGGCCACCACGCTCCAGCTCGCGATCGGCACTGGCCTGCTGTTTTTCGTCACCCTGTTTACCGGAACAGTTGCCGTTCTCACCGCAGTTCCAGAGGCCGAATGGTGGCATCTCGTCGGAGGCACCGCCTCGGCGGTTTACGTCGTTTCAACGATCGTTCTCTTTCCCCGACTAGGCGCCGTCGTTTCCGTCGGGCTCTTTATCGCCGGGCAGATGCTTGCGTCCCTTGCGCTCGATAGCTTCGGTCTGCTTGGTGTGATGCCAACCGGACTTCGCGCTGGTGCAGCGATCGGCACGCTCGTGGTGCTCATCGGGGTCGGCATGATCGTGTTCGGCCAAGGCGGAAAGGACAACCTCAAGGCTGACAAGCTTGGATGGATCGCCCTGGCGCTGACCGCAGGCGCGGTCCTCCCGGTCCAGGGCGCAGTCAACGCGCTGCTGCGCCACGATCTCGGTGGTGCGCCGTTTGCCGTGGGCGCCGTCTCGTTCTTCGTCGCAACGCTCGCGATGGCAGCGGTAATGCTTGTTGGGCTCGCTAGACAGAAGGCACCCCGTCCGAACATCGGCGGCGTGCAGACCATGCCCTGGTGGGGCTGGCTCGGCGGCCTTGCCGGTGCTACCTATGTCACCACGGTTTTTACCGCGATCCCCGTGATCGGCGCGGCCGCAGCGGTCGGCTTTACCGTCGCCGGTCAGCAGGTCGCAAGTGTCTTCGTCGATCGCTACGGCTGGTTCCGTCTCCCGCAGCGGCCGGTGTCGGGGCTGCGCCTCGCCGGGGTGGTGCTGTTGCTTGCGGGTGTCGCGCTCATCAAACTCGTTTGAAGGACGAATGGTGCGGCGCAGGCGTGGGGTCAGGAAGATGAAGAGCCGGCCACACCCATCCTGAGCTGCATGTCCTGCACGGTGGCGCGCGTCGCTTCCACATAGGCATCGACGAGGTGGCGGTTTTTTGTGTCGCGAAGCCAGCAGAGGCTGAGATCAGATGCGATGTTGGGGCGGAAAGGCCTGATCGTGATCTGATCGCGCTGGCCGTAGGCGAACACCGGGTCGACAATGGCGATCCCCAAACCGTTGGCGACCATTTCACAAACGGCAGGCGCGAGGGTTGCATCCATGATGTAATTCAGGCGGGTGCCATAGCCATCAAGCGTGCTTTCGATCTTCTGCCGGATGCGGTTGTCGGCCGCAAAGCCGATATACGGCTCGCCGTCGATATCGGCGGGCTCGACCTCTTGCTTGGCGGCGAAGCGATGCCCCGCCGGTGCAATGCAGACTAGGTCGCCGCCGCGCAAGGGAACGCACTCGATATAAGGATTGTCCGTATTGCGGTTGATCAGGCCGATATCGACCTGTTTGGACAGCAGCCATTCAACGATGAATTGTGAGCTGCGGATCACCACGGAAATATAGGCATCAGCATGCCTGGCAAGGAAGCGCTTGTTGGTGTGGCTGATGAACGGGCCGGACAGGGCGGGCATCACGCCAACGGATATTTGCCCGAGCTCCTCGCGCCGGATCAAGTCGACGGCGCGCTCTATCTGCTTGATGCCGGCGAAGACACGGTCGATTTCCTTGTAGAGCCGCATACCATGTTCTGAAGGGATCAGCCGCCCCTTGACACGATCGAACAGCGCAAGTTCCGTATCCTCTTCCAAATGCGCCAGCAGCTTGCTCACCGCCGGTTGCGAGATATGCAATATCTCGGCTGCGCGACTGACCGTACCACATTCGATCACGGCCTTGAGGGCCTCGATTTGTCGTAGGTTCGGTGCGCGCTTCATTCCATAACTTCTCAACAGTGCCGGTCGCAGATCACCCTAGCTGCGCCAACGGATATTGACAATCTGGCAGCCCGTGATGCTGGAAAGCACCAGAGGCTTGGCGACGCTACGCGCCACGATAGCCTATAACCTTATGGAATGGGCGCAGGCTCATAAACAATTGGACGGGCTAAAATCGCTGCGCCTATCTATGTGCAGGCTGCAGTCGGATCGATCCGGTTGCGCGATTGGCGATCGGTCCGGCAATGCGCCCACGCACGGACCGACGCTCATCAAGTCACGCTGGGAGGCGCGAGGAGGAACAATGATTATCGGGCAAAAGATCAATCGCAGAAACGCACTCAAGCTGCTGGGGGCCGGCAGCGCCACGCTGCTCGCAGCGCCGTACATCATCCGCTCGGCAAGCGCGCAGAGCTCGGTTCTCAACATCACCACATACGACAAGTTCCTGCCACAGGACTTCATCGAGCAGTTCCAGAAGGAAAGCGGCATCGAGGTGCGCATCCGCCTGACCGACGACCAGGGCAAGCAGTACAATCTGCTCACGGCAGAAGGCGCAAATCCGACGACCGATATCGTGACGGTCGCGGGCCATCGCTATGGCCAATTCATCGACTCGAAGCTGGTGCAGGCACTGGACACAGCCAAGTTGCGCAATTGGTCGAACCTCAATTCCGCCTATCAGGAGGCGGCCTGGGCACGCTACGAGGGCAATCTCTGGGGCTTGCCGATCCTTGCCGGCTACGAAGGCCTGGTCCGCAATACGGACTACGTATCGGAGGCCGATAGCTGGGGCATCATGTTCGACGAGAAATACGAGGGTCTGACCGCCTATATGGCGGGCGATTTCATGTCGATCACCATGAAGTATCTCGGCCATGACGGCGACTTCGTTACCTATACCGGCAAGGCCGACGAAGCCCAGAAGGCGGCCAGTGAGGCGCGTGACTTCCTGATCAAGCACAAGGGTATGGTTCGCAAATATTACGATGCGGCCAGCGAAGTGCAGCAGATGTTCATCAACGAGGACATCCACCTGGCGCAAGCCTGGTCCGGCCCGGCCGCCAAGCTGATCATGGATGGTGTTCCGGTGAAGCTTTCCGTTCCGAAGGAAGGCACCTACGGCTTCTGCTATACGCTGAACATCGTCAACAACGCGCCCAACGCCGAAAACGCCTACAAGCTGTTCGACGCGATCCTGGCCAACCCCGAGGTCGGTGCCGCGATGACGCGCACCTCCGGCTTCAGCTCGACGATCTCGGGCGTCGACAAGCTGCTCAACGAAAAGGAACGGCTGGCTTCGACGCTGCCGCAGGAAGAGCTTGAGCGCGTCACCTTCTTCAGCACGCATAACCGCGCACTGAAAAACGAAATCATTGATCGTGCCGTCGCCGAACTGAAGGCGGCTTAAGCAACCATAGAGCGGCGACTGGTCCTGGCCCCGTTTTAGCGACGGGGTCAGCACGATGACGCATGTCCAGTCGCCGCCCATCGGGTCAAGGTTTGGGACAATTCAATGGCCGTGGGAACAAGTACAGCGCATGGCGGTATTGCCGCCTATGCCGCTCAAATGAAGTATTCGACAGGCATCGCCCGGGTGATCCACTCTCCTGTCTACCGGTATACGCTGGGCGCCGTTGCAGAGTGGCGATATGGCCGCATCTTCCTATTGGCCGGCGTGCCGGTCGTCTGGATGCTGATGATGCATATCGGCCCCATCTACGAGATGCTGCGCATCAGCCTTCTGTCGAGCTACCCGCCCCAACCTGGCGTGGAAGCGAATTTCACGTTCGACAACTACGCGCTCTTCTTCAGCGAGAAGCTCTACTGGATGCCGCTGCTGCGTAGCTTCATCTACGCGTCGATCGCAACTGCGGTTACCCTGATCGTGGTCTATCCGGTTGCCTACTACGTTGCCAAGGTGGTGACGACCGGCAACAGGTCGCAGGCGCTGCTGTTGTTGCTGGCGCCCTTCTGGGCCGGTGAGATCATCCGCATCTTCTCCGTCATCATGCTTCTGGCCAATCGCGGTGCGGTCAACGTGCTGCTGCGGGAAATCGGCCTGACCGAACGTCCAATCCAGATGCTCTACACCTCGTTCTCGATCAGCTTCGGCCTGGTCTACATGGTCTGCCTTTACATGCTGCTGCCGCTCTATTCGGCGATCGAGAAGATCCCGAAGTCGCTGCTCGATGCCTCGGCGGATCTTGGGGCAGGGCCGTTCACACGCTTCCGCCGCATCATCCTGCCGCTTTCGCGCGACGGCATCGTGTCGGGATGCTCGCTGGTTTTCCTCACCTGCATGGGCGTGTTCGCCGCTCCCATTCTTCTCGGCGGGCCGACCACCAGCATGTTCTCCGAGACGATCAGCAGCTTCTTCCACGGTGCCAGCAGCCGTTGGCCGGCCGGTGCGGCCTTCGCGATGATCATGCTTGCCGCATCGCTCGTCACCGTCGGTCTGTTCATGCGGGTCGTCGGCGGTTCAAAGCAAAGGACATTCTGATGCGAGCCATGTTTCACGATTGGCCGGGACTGGCCCTCAAGTCCTTCTACTGGCTGTTTGTCTTGTACCTGTTTCTGCCGCTGTCTCTGATGGTTGCGGTCAGCTTCAAGGATGCGAGCTTCATTTCGTTCCCGCTTGGAAACCTGACGATCGATTGGTACGCCAAGGTCATTCAGGACAAGCAGTTCCTGGACGCCTGCCTTTACACCATCATGATTGCCGCGGCGACGACGACCATCGCGACGGTGATCGGCGTCTGGATCGCGATGCTGATCGGATCGCTGCGTGGCGCCGCTCAATACGTGGCCTTCGCGGTCGCCTGCCTGCCTGCCGTCGTGCCGGGCATGATCTCGGCGATTTCGCTGCGCATCTTCATCACCACCATCGAACTGCCGACCGGCACGGTCGCCATCATCCTCGGCCACGTCGTTCACGCCGTGCCCTTCGTTGTCGTCATGGTGCTGACGCGACTGCGCTCGATGCCGGGCAATCTCGTTGATGCCGCTCGCGATCTCGGCGCGGACAGCATCGTCACCTTCTTCCGCGTGACGCTTCCTTACCTGGGGCCAGCCATCTTCGGCGGCATGATCTTCTGCCTCCTGCTGTCGAGCGATGACTTCGTCCGCACCTTCTTCCTCGGCGGCTATCGTCCGACGCTGCCGATGCTCATCTTCGCCCGCGTGCAGTCCGGCATGTCGCCGGAGATCAACGTCATGGCGACGCTGGTCCTGGTCGTGACCGCCGTGGTCGGGCTTTACGCAGAATATCTCACTCGTCGTTCGAGGATCCGCTGATGGAACCGGTAGTTCAGTTCGAAAATGTCAGAAAGAGCTTCGGCAGCTTCGTCGCCGTCGACAATCTCAACCTCAACATAGAGCGTGGCAAGTTCGTCACGCTGCTCGGCCCTTCCGGCTGCGGCAAGTCGACGACGCTGCGTATGCTCGGCGGCTTCGAAACACCCACGAGCGGCCGCATTCTGCTCTCCGGCCGGGACGTGACAAAGGTTCCGCCAAACCGGCGCAACGTCAACATCGTGTTCCAGGACTATGCGCTGTTCCCGCACATGACGGTCGCGAAGAACATCGCCTTCGGCCTGGAGCTGAAGGGGGTCGACAACAGGCAGATCCAGAAGCGCGTGTCGGAACTTCTGGAGCTCGTGCAATTGCAGGATTTCGCAGGCCGCCTTCCGTCCGAGCTGTCGGGCGGCCAGCGCCAGCGCGTCGCTCTGATGCGGGCGCTGGCGCCCGACCCTGACGTCCTGCTGCTGGACGAGCCGCTTTCCGCCCTCGATGCGAAGCTGCGCCAGACCATGCAGGTCGAGCTCAAGGCGATCCAGGAACAGACCGGCAAGACCTTCATGTTCGTGACCCACGATCAGGAAGAGGCGCTCACAATGTCGGATACGATCGTGGTCATGAACAACGGCCGCATCGAGCAGATGGGCGACCCGGCGACCCTGTACAAGCGGCCGGGATCCGCTTTCGTCGCGACCTTCCTGGGCGAAACCAATCTGTTGCGCTCCGATGTCGTGGGCACGGAAGCCGGCGAGGCCGCAGTGCGTTGGAACGGCGTAACGATCAAGGCTTCCTCCGGTGCGCTTTCCCCAAAGCCGGGAGACGCGATCTACGTCGTGCTGCGGCCGGAAGCGATCCAATGTTCGGCCCATGAGCCGAGCGTGGCGAACCGGGTGCAAGGGCGTATCCGCCAGCGTGTCTTCAAGGGCAACCACACATCGCTCAAGGTCGAGATCGGCGACGGACATCTGCTCAACGCGCTCGTTCACCCGAGCGAAGTGGAAGGCCTCAGCCAGGACGACATCTGGGTTGGCTGGGCGTCCGAAGCGACCACACTCATCCCATCCCGAACCGCGGCGGCGTAGCCGCAACGTCTCGACGACCGGCGCCTGGTTGCGCCCGTTACCCGATATCAGTGAAAGTGGAAAACGACATGCGCGTAGGTATCGCAGGTGCTGGCTCTATTGCCTTCGGCACCGCTGCACTTCTTGAAAAACTGGGACACAAGGCGACGCTCTGGTCGCCGTCCGGCACGGGCACTGTGGCGCTCGCCGAAGGAGAGAGCCTGACGGCCGAGGGGGCCATCGAGGGCACGTTCCTTCCGGCCGTTGCCGAGAGCGCGGAAGATCTGGTCAGCGATGCGGATGCGATCCTCATCGCGCTGCCGGCCTACGGGCACCGCTTCGTGCTGGATGCAATCGCGCCGCATCTCAACGCTCAGCAGGTGGTGATCTTCAGCTCGCACACCTCGTTCGGAGCGCTCTATCTCTCGTCGCTTCTGGCAGCGCGCGGGACAACGGTGCCGATCGTTGCCTGGGGGACCACGATCGTCAGCGGCCGGAAGCTGGGCCCGGCGCTGGTCCAGGTGAACACGGTGCGCAAGCAGGTCGACCTGGCAACGGTTCCGGAATCGGAAAGTAAGCGTGGCCACACGGTTTGCACGGCGCTCTTCGGCGAACATTTTGTCGATCGGGGCAGCCTGCTGGCGATCGCTCTGTCAAACCTGAACCCGCAAAACCATCTCGGGATCGCGCTCGGCAACATGTCGCGCATGGAACGCGGCGAGACTTGGGTGCAGGCGCAAAACGTCACCCCGAATATCGGTCGTCTCCTCGAGACGCTCGACCGCGAGCGCCTGGCCGTCGCCGAGAAGCTGCAGCTGAAGGTGCGCGACATATACCAGCACTTCCACCTGTCGTTCCATGTGCCCGTCAGCACCATCTCGCAGATGAACCAGGAGATGCATCAGGCCGGACATAACGGCACAGGTCCCCCGACGGCCGACAGCCGCTATGTGACGGAGGATGTCCCCTTCGGCCTGGTCGTCACGGCGCAGCTCGCGCGCCTCGCCGGATGCCCGGCGGACCTGCATGAGGCGGGAATCCGCATCTTCTCGGCCATGTACGGCCGGGACTTCGAAGGCGAGAACGACCTCCTGCCGGAACTGGGCCTCGAGCGACTGGATCTCGAAGGCCTCGATGCGCTCTGCCGCACCGGCTTTCCGCCCGTTGCCGCTGTCGATCGAGCCGAGGGGCGTGCCTGAATGAGTGACCACTTCCTGTCCCATCTCCGTTTAGAGCTCGATGGCCTGAAGACGGCCGGGTTGTACAAGT
>NZ_JAEPRP010000372.1:0-1178 GCF_016652895.1 Ensifer sp. SSB1 | reverse complement strand
ATGGCAAAGAGCAAATTTGAGCGCAACAAGCCGCACGTTAACATTGGCACGATTGGCCACGTTGACCATGGCAAGACGTCGCTGACCGCAGCGATCACGAAGTACTTCGGCGAGTTCAAGGCGTATGACCAGATCGACGCCGCGCCGGAAGAAAAGGCCCGTGGTATCACCATTTCGACGGCGCACGTTGAGTATGAGACGCCGAACCGTCACTACGCTCACGTTGACTGCCCCGGCCACGCCGACTACGTCAAGAACATGATCACCGGTGCAGCGCAGATGGACGGTGCGATCCTGGTTTGCTCGGCCGCTGACGGCCCGATGCCGCAGACCCGCGAGCACATCCTGCTTGCTCGCCAGGTTGGCGTTCCGGCAATCGTCGTGTTCCTCAACAAGGTCGACCAGGTTGACGACGCCGAGCTTCTCGAGCTCGTCGAGCTGGAAGTTCGCGAACTTCTGTCGTCCTACGAATTCCCGGGCGACGACATTCCGATCATCAAGGGCTCGGCTCTTGCTGCTCTGGAAGATTCGGACAAGAAGATCGGCGAAGACGCGATCCGCGAGCTGATGGCTGCTGTTGACGCCTACATCCCGACGCCTGAGCGTCCGATCGACCAGCCGTTCCTGATGCCAATCGAAGACGTGTTCTCGATCTCGGGCCGTGGCACGGTTGTGACCGGTCGCGTTGAGCGCGGCATCGTCAAGGTCGGCGAAGAAGTTGAAATCGTCGGCATCCGCGACACGTCGAAGACGACGGTTACGGGCGTTGAAATGTTCCGCAAGCTGCTCGACCAGGGCCAGGCCGGCGACAACATCGGCGCGCTGATCCGCGGTGTTAACCGTGACGGCGTTGAGCGTGGCCAGATCCTGTGCAAGCCGGGTTCGGTCAAGCCGCACAAGAAGTTCATGGCTGAAGCCTACATCCTGACGAAGGAAGAAGGCGGCCGTCATACGCCGTTCTTCACGAACTACCGTCCGCAGTTCTACTTCCGCACGACGGACGTAACGGGCATCGTTACGCTTCCGGAAGGCACGGAAATGGTTATGCCGGGCGACAACGTCACGGTTGCCGTCGAGCTGATCGTTCCGATCGCGATGGAAGAAAAGCTGCGCTTCGCGATCCGCGAAGGCGGCCGTACCGTCGGCGCAGGCATCGTTGCCTCCATCGTCGAGTAATC
>NZ_JAEPRP010000098.1:23672-27454 GCF_016652895.1 Ensifer sp. SSB1 | reverse complement strand
CTGGCCGAGATCGGGCCGCGGCTCGACCGGGCGGTCGATCCGCTCGGGGTGTCGCGCCAGGCGCTGGAAACCGGCGACAGCGTGTTGAAGCCGGGCTGCGGCTGGCTGCCGCCGAGCTGGATGCCCGAGACCGCCATTCGGCGCGCGCTCAAGTCCGCGGCCAAGCTGGAGGCAAGCGGGCTGACCGACTATGGAACGCCGCTTGGCCATCGGCCTCTTCGCCAGCTTCTGGCACGACGTCTCGGCGAACATGGCGTCGAAGCATCTCCCGACCAGATCATCCTGACGGAATCGGGAACGCAGGCGATCGACCTTCTCTGCCGTTTCCTGATTGAGCCGGGCGATACGGTCGTGGTCGACGATCCCTGCTATTTCAACTTCCACGCCTTGCTGCGCGCCCATCGGGCTGAGGTGGTGAGCGTGCCCTATACGCCCACGGGGCCGGACCTCGAAAAATTTGCCGAGGTGCTGACGGCGCATCGACCGCGCATCTACATTACCAATTCCGCGCTTCATAATCCGACCAGCGCCACGCTATCTCCCGTCGTTGCTCACCGCCTGCTCAAGCTTGCCGACCAGGCGGGTCTCACGATCGTCGAGGATGATATCTTCGCGGATTTCGAGCATACGCCGGCGCCGCGGCTCGCCGCCTTCGACGGGCTCGATCGTGTTGTGCAGATCGGCAGCTTCTCCAAGACCCTTTCTGCCGCCATCCGCTGCGGTTTCATCGCCGCACCACGCGACTGGATAGAAGGGCTCATCGACCTGAAGATCGCCACCACCTTCGGCGGGCCGAGCCTTGCGGCAGAACTGGTCTTTTCGATGCTGAAGGATGGCAGCTACCGCAAGCACATGGAGGCGCTGCGCCAGCGGCTGGCGCGGGCGATGAGCGAAACGGCGGCGCGCCTCGGCGATATCGGCATCAAGCCATGGATCGAGCCGCAGGCCGGAATGTTCCTCTGGTGCCATTTGCCCGAGGGCATCGAGGCGGCCGAGGTGGCGCAGAAGGCGCTGCAGCAGGAGATTGTGCTGGCACCCGGAAATGTCTTCAGCCATGCCGGCACGGCCAACGGCTTCCTGCGCTTCAATGTCTCTCAGTGCGAAGACGAGCGCCTTTTCAAGGTTCTGCCCGCGATCATGCGCCAGTGCGATCCTGCGCGCTCGGGCTGAGTAGACCGGCATTTTGCACCCAGTTGCACGTTTTGAAGGCAATCGCCGGCGCTATTTGGGGATGGGTCGCTGATCTCAACCTCGCCGGCGCGATTTGCCGCGGAGCCGGGCAGGTTTTGCCTATTTTTTGCGCAATCCGCTTCTTCCTTGCGCTGTTGCATTGGCGCGCTGGCAATCACTCGTGCCGCTAGCGGCTCTTTTCTCCAGATTCTTCGACTGAATCCGAGTTGGCACGATTAATGCTTCTTAACAGGCATCGGTCGTCGGGCAAGCCGATCTGGATTGCCCAGCCGCTTCGGAACCCAGCCATTCCTGGCGTCATATGAGAGAACGAAATGACAAAGTTTAAGCTCGAATACATCTGGCTCGACGGTTACAAGCCCACCCCGAACCTGCGCGGCAAGACCCTGATCAAGGAATTCGACGCTTTCCCGACGCTTGAGCAGCTTCCCTTCTGGGGCTTCGACGGTTCCTCCACGATGCAGGCCGAAGGCAGCAGCTCGGACTGCGTGCTGAAGCCGGCCGCCGTCTATCCAGATCCGGAGCGCAAGAACGGCGTTCTCGTCCTCTGCGAAGTCATGATGCCGGATGCCAAGACGCCGCATCCGTCCAACACCCGCGCTACGGTCCTTGAGGACGACGGCGCCTGGTTCGGCTTCGAGCAGGAGTACTTCTTCTACCAGGGCGGTCGCCCACTCGGTTTCCCGGACGCCGGCTTCCCCGCGCCGCAGGGCCCCTATTACTGCGGCGTCGGCTTCAGCAACGTTGGCGACGTGGCCCGCAAGATCGTCGAAGAGCACCTCGACATCTGCCTGGCTGCCGGCATCAACCATGAAGGCATCAATGCGGAAGTCGCCAAGGGCCAGTGGGAATTCCAAGTGTTCGGCAAGGGCTCGCGCAAGGCTGCCGACGAAATCTGGCTCGCCCGCTACCTGCTGCAGCGCCTGACGGAAAAGTACGGCATCGATGTCGAATACCATTGCAAGCCGCTCGGCGACACCGACTGGAACGGCTCGGGCATGCACGCCAACTTCTCGACCGAATACATGCGCGAAGTCGGCGGCAAGGAGTATTTCGAGAGCCTGATGGAAGCCTTTGGCGAAGCTCGTGCCGATCACATCGCCGTCTACGGTCCTGATAACCACATGCGCCTGACCGGCAAGCACGAAACCGCTTCGATCCACCAGTTCAGCTATGGCGTTGCTGACCGTGGCGCGTCGATCCGCGTTCCGCACAGCTTCGTCAACAACGGCTACCGTGGTTACCTGGAAGACCGCCGTCCGAACTCCAAGGGCGACCCCTACCAGATCGCTTCGCAGATCCTGAAGACGATCTCGACCGTCCCGACCGACGTCGAAAAGCGCGAAGCCGCCTGATTTTGTGGCCCGGCGCGCACGAGGGCGCCGGGCCAAAAATCGACGGGGTTGCGCTTTTCGCGCCCAAACAAAAACGCCCCGCAAGCTGCGGGGCGTTTTTGTTTTTGCCAGTCGGCAGGCGGCTCAGGCCGCGCGCACGAAATGATCCGGTTCGACCTCGCGGATCGTCGCCTGATCTGCCGCCGAGCGGCGGCGCGTTTCGTCTGCTTGGGCGGAGCTGACCTGCGCATTCGGATCGTCGAAGCGGACATCCGGGTCGGGCACCGCCGATAGCAGCAGCTTCGTATAGGGATGGGCCGGGTTGTCGATGACCTTGCCGGTATTGCCCCACTCGACGATCTGGCCAGCATACATCACCGCGATATCCTCGGCGACGTAACGTGCGGTCGCGATGTCGTGGGTGATGTAGAGCAGGCCGAGGTTCATCTCGCGCTTCATTTCGCTCAGGAGATTGAGCACGCCGAGCCGCACGGATACGTCGAGCATCGAGGTCGGCTCGTCCGCGACGATGACCTCGGGCTTGGCCGCGAGCGCCCTAGCGATGTTGACGCGCTGGCGCTGGCCGCCGGAAAGTTCGTGCGGGTACCTCGGCGCGACGATGTCAGGATCGAGCTTCACTTGCCGAAGCAGCGCCTTGATCTCTTCATCGACCGCAGCCCCCCTGATGTCGGGACGGTGCAGCCTCAGCGGACGCTTGAGGTGGTAGGCGATGGTGTGGGCTGGATTGAGCGACGCGAAGGGATCCTGGAAGATCATCTGCACCGAACGGCGATAGTCGGCGATTTCCTTGGATCCGGCCGCGTCGACGGGCTTGCCCTTGTAGAGCAGCCGTCCTTCGCTCGGCTCGTATTCGCGCATGGCGATGCGGGCGCAAGTGGTCTTGCCGCTGCCGGATTCACCGACGACGGCGAGCGCCCTTCCCGCATGCAGCGAAAACGATATGGACCGCGCGGCGCGCACGGCAGACGGGCCGTTGCCGAAGGTCTTGCTGACCTTGTCGAGCGTCAGGATGGGTGCGGATAGGCCGGTCATCTGAGAACGCCTCCGTGCAGCGAGGGGAAGGAGGCCCAAAGCTTCTTGGTATAGTCGTGCTCCGGTGTCCGGTAGATGGCGTCGGCGGTTCCCTGTTCGACCAGTTTGCCACCGAGCATGATGCCGATGCGGTCGCAGAACTGCACCATCAGCCCGAGGTCGTGGGTGATGAAGAGCACGGCAAAGCCAAGCTTGCGCCGGAGT
>NZ_JAEPRP010000098.1:0-23662 GCF_016652895.1 Ensifer sp. SSB1 | reverse complement strand
TGATCCGCTGTAGGATTTCCCGCTGAACGACCACGTCGAGCGCCGTCGTCGGTTCGTCCATAACGATCAGGCGCGGATTGAGCGCCAGGCAGATGGCGATGACGATGCGTTGGCGCATGCCGCCGGAAAACTGATGCGGATAGTCGCGCATGCGGTCGGGTGAAATATCGACAAGCTTGAGCATCTCGGCGGTGCGTTCGCGCGCTTGCGCGCGGGTGATGCGCTTGTGCGTCCTCAGCACGTCGTAGAACTGCTGCTCGATGCGCAACACCGGGTTCAGCGAGTTCATTGCGCTCTGGAACACCATCGCCACTTCGCGCCAGCGAAAGTCGGCCAGGTCCTTCTGGTCGAGATCGAGCACGTTGCGGCCGTCGAGCAGGATGGCGCTTTCCTTGCGGATCAGTGCCGGCGGTTTGTGCAGACGGCTGATGGCAAACGCGATCGTGCTCTTGCCGCAGCCGGATTCGCCGGCAAGGCCGAAGACTTCGCCGGGGGCAACGTCGAAGCTGACGTCGTCGACGGCGCGGAAGTCGTTGGTCTCGCCAATGTAGTCAATGGTCAGGTTTTTGACCGAAAGCAAAGGTGCGGTCACAGGCGGCCCTCCCCGGAGCGGATGAGTGCGGACCAGCGGCCGAGCCGGTTGCCGGTGCGAAGCCGCGGATTGGCGATCTCGTCGACGGCGAAGTTGAGCAGCGACAGGCCGATGCCGAGGAAGGCGAGCGCGAAGCAGGGCGTCAGGATGTCCCACCAGGCGCCGACCGAAAGGGCGGATGCCTTCTGCGCGCCATAGAGCATCGTGCCCCAGGAAACGACCTTGGGATCGCCGAGGCCAAGGAACTCCAGCGTCGCCTGGGTGATGATCGCGAAGATCACGCTGCCGATGAAGTTGATGCCGACGATCGAGATGAGGTTGGGGAAGATCTCGAAGCTCATGATGCGCCAGCGTGGCTCGCCCATCATCTCGGCGGATTTCACATAGTCCTTCTGCTTGACGGAGAGTGTCTCGGCGCGGGTGACGCGGGCGCCCCAGGCCCAGGAGGTGCAGCCGAGAATAAGTGCGATGACCCACGGGCTCGCCTGGCCAATGAAGGCTGCAAGGACCAGGAGAAGAGGCAGGTTCGGGACGACGAGAACCATGTTTGTGAAGAAGCTGATGACCTCGTCGGTCTTGCCGCCGCGATAGCCGGCGATAATGCCGAGCGCGGTGCCGACGGCAGTGATCAGAAGCCCGGCGCCGAAGCCGACGGCAAGCGAGGTGCGTGCGCCGTAGAGGAGACGGGTGAAGACGTCCTGGCCGATGCGCGTGGTGCCGAGCCAATGCTGAAGCGATGGCGCCTGGTGCGGGCGGCCGACGCGGGCGCTCGGGTCGTAGGAGGTCAGCAAGGGAGCGGCGATCGCGACAGCCAAGATGAAGGCGACGATCAGCACTCCGACCATGGCCTTGCGGTTATGAATGAGCGGGAAGGAGGAGGTCTTCATCTCAGGCCCTCTTCAGACGCGGGTCGAGCAGCACATAGCTGACATCGACGACGAAGTTGGCGACGAGCATGGTGGCGGTCATGATCAAGAGTTGTCCCTGGATGACGGGGTAATCGCGGGCGAGGATCGCCTGGTAGAGGATGTTGCCGAGGCCCGGATAGTTGAACACCACCTCGGTCACCAGCGAACCGCCAAGCACCGTGCCGATGGCGATCGCAAGGCTCGACACGGTCGGCAGCAGGGCATTGCGCGCGGCATACCAGAGCATGACGCGGGTATCGGAAAGGCCCTTGGCGCGGGCCATGACGATATAGTCTTCGCCGAGCAGGTTGATCATGTTGTTGCGCATGGTCACTGCGAAGCCGCCGGTCAGAACGGCACAGAGCGTCAGCATCGGCAGGATGCCGTGATAGAGCAGGCTGCCGATATATTCGAGCGTGAAGGCCGGATCGAGCGCCGGGTCGGCGGCATAGCCGGTCGGGAACCAGCCGAGCGTGAAGCCGAAGGTGAAAACGACGATCAGCGAGGTGACCACGGCCGGAACCGAGGTCGCGAAGATCGCGCCGACGGAAACGACGACGTCGAACGGGCTGCCGCGCCGCCAGGCCGCGAGAATGCCGAGGAAGGTGCCGAGCGCGAAGCTGACGATGGTGGCGGTTCCCATCAGACCGACGGTCCACACCAGCGCGTTGCCCAGAACCGTGGTCACCGGCAGCGGGAAATACTTGATCGAGCGGCCGAGATCGCCGCTGAAGATGCTGCCGAGATAGGTGAGGTACTGCTGCCAGAGCGGTCCATCGACGAAGCCGAAGGTCAGTTTCAGGGCCTGCAGGCTTTCGGGCGGCAATTCGGCGCCAGCGCTCGAAAACATGATCTGCACCGGATCGCCGGGCATCAGCCGCGGCAGGAAGAAATTGATCGTCGCCGCCGCAACGAAGGCCGCCAGATAGAAGCAGAGGCGGCGAAGCAGAAAGGCCATCGGGAACTCCATCGACTGCGGCTGCCGCAAGAGGGCGTCAGGCGGCAGGGCTGTCTTCTTGTCGCGGTCCGTTCCGGGTTGGAGACCGGACGAACCAAGGCGGGCGATCATCGCCCGCCGGGGATGCCGGATCCGGGCGTGGCGCACTCCTGCTAAATGGAGAGAACGCCACGCCTCAGATTCGGGTTACTTCACCGGCTCGAGTGCCAGCAGGTGCAGGAGACGCGCCGGGTTGTTGCGGGTGATCGACGGGTTGACGAAGGGGTTTTCCGCCGTCGCCCAGCCTTTGAAGCGCTTGGTGTTGTACTGGTACCAGTTCGGGTTGTTGAACACCGGCATGACAGGCATGTTCTCGGCAACGATGCGCTGCGCCTTGTTCATCGCTTCCTTCTGCTTGGCAGGATCGGCGGTCTGGGTGAACTCGGTCAGCAGTGCTTCGACTTCCGGATTGAACCAGCGCTGCGACGTGAAGCGGGTCTTGCCCTTGTCCGACGCGCTGAAGGCGCGCTTGTAGGGATAGTAGGGCGAGGCCGATGCCGGCAGGCTGTTGATCGCCGCGTCGAAGGTGCCGTTGATGAGGTTGCCGGTCCAGACCGCTTCCTCGGGCGTTTCGATCTTGGCGTCGAGGCCGACGGCCTGCAGGCCCTCGACGGCGATCGTCACGGTATCGATCCAGTCGGTCCAGGAGCTTGGAACGATGATCGAGAACGAGATCTTGCTGCCGTCGGGGTTGTCGCGGAAGCCGTCGCCGTCCTTGTCTGCATAGCCGGCCTCGTCGAGCAGCGCCTTGGCGGCATCGGCGTCGTACTTGCCGTACTTGCCGAAATCAGCCGCGACCGACGGATCGGCCCAGCTCTTGTAGAGCTCGCCCATGCCGGCCGGGTCTTCGTTGAGCGTCGGGTAGCCGTAGCCGGCGACGTCGACCATGGTGCCGCGGTCGAGCGCCATCGAGGCGGCGCGGCGGAACTTCACGTCGTTGAAGGCCTTGCGGTTGTTTTCGTTCGCGGTTTCCTGGTTGAACAGGAAGGCGACCATGCTGCTCGGCGAATACCAGAAATGGAAGTGCTCCGGATCCTTGGCGACGTAGACGTTCTCGATATCCGGAATGAAGGAGACGCCCCAGTCGAGCGTGCCCGACGCGGTCGCCGTCAGGATCTGGTTGTTGTCGGCGAGCTGCGGGAAGCGCACGCAATCGATCTTCAGCGTTGCGGCGTCCCAGTAATGCGGGTTGCGGCACTGGTCGTAGGTCTGGCCGGTGAAGCGCGGGATCTCGGTCAGCGGACCGCTGCCGACAGGCGTTTCGTTGGCGAAGGTCACCGGCTCGGCGACGTCCTTCCAGACGTGCTCGGGAACGATCGGCAGCTGCGCCAGCTGTTCGGCGGCGAGCGAGCTCGGATTGGCGAGGGTGAACCGTACGGTCTGGGCATCGACCGCTTCGACGCCGGTGATGAAGGTCCAGATGCTGACGAAATCGAGCGCCGGGAACTTCTTCAGGTAGTCGTAGGTGAACTTGACGTCGGTCGCCGTCAGCGGCTTGCCATCCGACCACTTCAGGTTCGCCCGCAGCTTGAACTCGATCGACTTCAGGTCGTCCGAGAGCTTGAAGCTCTCGGCCAAGCGGAAGACCGGTTTGTTGTCGTCGAAGCGATTGAAGACGACGAGCGGCTCATAGATGAAATCGAGCGTGCTCTGGCGCGCCGACGTCTGGTTGAACGGGTTGAAGTTGCGAACCCAGGTGGTCGCCGGCTCGATATTGGCCGTCAGCACGGTCTGTGCCGCGGCCGGGCCGGCGATGAGGGCGAGCGCTGTGGCTGCGCCGAGAAGCGATTTTTTCACGGTAGTTCCCCTTTTAGATCGCTGGGATTTCTTTTTTCGGTCAGGCGACGAGGGCGCTGTTGAACATGTCCTCGACTTCCGCATGCACGGCGCGCACGTCGACCTTCAGCGTGCCCAGGCGGGCTTTTCCGGCGTCGATGCGTTTCTGGGCGGCGGCGGTCAGCGGGCTCGCGGCCTTGGCTGCCGCTTCGCTTTCAGCGAGATCGCCGTGGCTGTGGAGCGCGATGTCGAAGCCGGCATCGAGCACCTGGCGAACGCGCTCCGGCAGGGTGCCGCGCAGCGATTCCATGAAGATGCAATCGGAGATGAGGACACCGTCATAGCCCATGTTGTTGCGGATGACGTCGTGCATGATCGGCGAGATCGACGCCGGCAGTTCCTTGTCGAAGGCCGAGTAGACGACGTGGGCGACCATCGCCCAGGGCGTGTCGCGCAGGGCAACGAAGGGCTTGAAGTCGGTGGATGTCAGCAATTCGCGCGAGGCGTCGACGACCGGGCGCTCCTTGTGTGAATCGAGCGTCGCGCGGCCGTGGCCGGGAATGTGCTTCATGATCGGCATGTTGCCGGTCTCGAGCAGGCCGTCGACCACTTCGCGGCCGAGTGCTGCAATGAAGTCCGGGTCGGCGCCGAAGGCGCGGGCGCCGATGACGGAGCTCGTCGTTGAGAAGACGAGGTCGAGCACCGGCGAGCAGCCGCTCGTCAGGCCAAGCTCGCTCATCATCGTGCCCATGGCCTGGCTCGACAGGCGCAGCGCCTTCTTGCCGAGGGCAAAATCGTGGCGTGCAAGTTCGGCGAATTCGCCGAAAGAACGGAACAGCGGCCAGGGACCGGCGTCGAGATGCTGGACGCGGCCGCCTTCCTGGTCGGTGAAGACGGGTGCATCTTCGCGGCCGACCGCTTCGCGGAAACGCTCGATCAGCACCTTCACCTGGCCGGGTTCGCGCAGGTTGCGGCGGCCGACGAAGAGGCCGAGCGGGTTGGTTTCGCGGAACAGCGCGAATTCGTCGTCCGACAGCGTGGGGTTCGGAAGGCCGACGAAGAGGGCAAGCGGGGTCGAGGACATTGGGAGGCTCCGATAAATGGAAATTACTTGGAAGGGCGACGCAGCATGCCCTGGTAGATCCCCTTGTCGGGGGCGGGGATCGGCACGGCGCCGACGGTCTTTGCGTAGAAATCGACGGGGCCCGCGTCGCCGATGAAGGCATAGGCGTGGCCGAGCGTCTTCATGGTGTCGAGGCAGCCGGATAGCAGGGCGACGCCGATGCCGTTGCCCCGGGCTACGGGATCGACGCCCGTCGGACCGAAGAAGCCTGGCGCCGTCGTGTCATAGCAGGCAAAGCCGACGAGCTTGCCGTCATCGACCGCGATGAGGCAGGCGACCGGTCGGCGTGTGAAGGCGACAGTCACCTCACTTGCCCAGTTTTCGCTGAAATTCTCGCGCACCCAGTCGACGACCAGGCCCATTTCCGGCGGCAAGGCGGGACGGATCGTCACCTTGTCGGTTTCGGTTCTGCGCTTGAGTTCACCGAGGATCGGCGAATACAAGCTCACCAGCATGTCAGGCATATGCTCCTCCACATATTCCCTTATTAAGGAATTGCTGCCTTTGTAATGCAATAGATGGAGCCAACCCGCCCGGCTTGTCAATCGCCAATCGTCAGTTTCGGGGCGCTATCTTCTTTTCGCGCCCTCAGACATCGGCTGATGAAGCGCCCCGGAGACCGCAGCAATGGGGGCGAAATCCGGTCTCTCTCGGTTGCGTGGCTGCGGCGGTGGGGGTGGAAGAGAGGCGGCTGGAAGAGAGAGCAGAGCGTGTCGCCCCTCGAAATTGCACGTTTGTACAACTTTGTTCTTGAGTTGTTCGAAATATATCTTGATTTACAAAAACACTAAGTATCGATATTCATGCGCTCATAAAGTGTACGCTTAAGAATAATTCTCCAATTTCGAGCGCGACCAAGTATTTCTTGAGAAGAAAAGTATCGTTTTCCTGCTTGTCGCCTGCATGGCTATTCTGCGGGACGCGTCAGAATGAACAGCGCGGGAAGCGCCATCGCCGCCGCAACGATGACGGCCAGCGTCAGGCTGGGATTGCCGAGAAAAAAGAAGAGGCCGAAGCTTGCGGCCATCAGGCCCACCGCTCCGGTTTTCGCGCGTTTGGAGATTGCTCCCCTTTCACGCCAGAGCCGCAGTGAAGTCCCGAAGACGCGATGGTTGAGCAGCCATTGCTCCAATCGTGGCGATGCGCGGGCGAAGAGCCCTGCCGCCAGAAGCAGGAACGGGGTCGTCGGCAGGACGGGTAGAAAAGCCCCGACGACACCCAGCCCAACCATCAGCCACGCCAGGCAAAGACAGAGGATGCGAAGGGCGGGATTCATGCGCTAGCTCCGGTGAGCGTCATGCTTCGGAAGTCTCGACCGACGCCGTCGTGGACGTTTCGCTCGGCGGCCAGCGGCGAAGCGCCTCGGCCCCCACCTCCGTCAGGGCGTAGATGCCACGGTCGATCCGCTCGAACCAGCCATAGACGTTGCTGAGCAGGATCTTGGCGGCATCGGGCGCCACGGCACGAAGGTCGCGTGGGCGTAGCTCACCGTTCTGCAGGGCCGCTGCACAGGCCAGGGCCTGCTGCCGATAGGCGGTCATGATTGGTGAGCGCGTGGCGCCGCCGGCGGTCGGATCACCCTTGCGGCGGCGGTGCTCGCTGATCAGGCGCGACCGCTTCCGGTTGTTCTTGCGTGGCAATATTGCGGAGGCCGCAAGAATGACGTCGACCATGCCGTTGTCGGCAACCGATAGCATGCCGAACCCAAGCCTGCGGCAAAGATCGCGGAAGCGGCGATCGCTTTCGCGCCCCTTCCCCTTGGCCGACACGCGGGCGGCGATCCACACCTCGTCGCCGGCAGTGGCGCGGTCTACGGCCTGCAAGATCAACTCGAGATTGAAGCTCAGCTTGAGCTCGCAGATGACGACGAGCGGCGGCTCGTCATCGCTGAGCGCAACCATATCGCAGCCGCCGATCTCGCCCTTGACGCTGTAGCCGCGGGTTTCGAGGAAGGTCTTGATCGGTTGATAGAGGGTCGTCTCCAAACCCGGGAATCCTGTTCTTGTCGAAATCGGGGAGGCTCAAGCAGTGAAACGTCGTTGTGAGCAGATAACCCCGATCACCGGACTTGTCATCACGTCGCAGCGACAAAGCGGGCTGACTTCATTGCTCTGCGGAGCCCGCCGATGCAGTAGCAACCTCGCTTCGTCCTAACCTTGTGTTGTGCTATGATGCTTGCATGGGCGTCCTCCTCGGAGGCGTCGGGCATGCGAGGTTTTGACGACGGATGTTGCGAATCCTCACGCTGTTGTTTGTTCTGATCTCGTCCTTCGCGTTTCCAGCTTCGTCGCGGGCCGAAAACGATCGGGTCGCCTTGGTGCTACATATCAACGGCGCCATTGGCCCGGCGACGGCCGAGTATGTCAGGCGCGGGCTGACGAAGGCAGAAGAGCGACGCCTTCCGCTGGTGGTTCTGCAGATGGATACGCCTGGCGGTCTCGACATCTCGATGCGTGAGATCATTCGCGCGATCCTCTCTTCCCCGGTGCCCGTGGCGAGCTACGTGGCGCCGAGCGGCGCGCGTGCAGCGAGCGCCGGCACCTATATCCTCTATGCCAGCCATATCGCAGCCATGGCGCCGGGTACGAACCTCGGCGCTGCGACGCCGATTGCGATCGGCGGCGACATGTTCGGTCAGGGTAAGGACGGCGATACCGGCAAGGACGGCGACAAACAGCCGCCGGCGCAGAGCGCTGCCGAGGCGAAAATGGTCAATGATGCCGTGGCCTATATCCGCGGGCTGGCGGAGTTGCGGGGGCGCAATGTCGATTGGGCCGAAAAGGCGGTGCGCGAGGCTGCGAGCCTCTCAGCCGAAGCGGCTGTTCAGGAAAAGGTCGTCGATTTTACCGCCAACACGATCGCCGATCTCTTGAAACAGGCAAACGGCAGGACCGTGCATGCGGGTCAGCGGGAGATCGTGCTCGATACGGCGGGACTTGCAACCGAAGACTTCGTGCCCGACTGGCGCACCCGGCTGCTTACGGTGATCACCGATCCCAATATCGCGGTCATTCTGATGATGATCGGCATCTATGGTCTGATCTTCGAGTTCCTGTCTCCGGGGTCGGTGGCGCCGGGCACGATCGGCGGTATCAGTCTGCTGCTCGGGCTCTACGCGCTCTCGGTGCTGCCTGTCAGCTTTGCCGGCATCGGGCTGATCCTGCTCGGGATCGGATTGATGGTCGCCGAGGCGCATTCGCCTTCCTTCGGCGTGCTCGGCGCCGGCGGCAGTTTCGCACTGGTCCTAGGCGCGGCCATCCTCTTCGACACGGATACGCCGGGTTTCGCGGTCTCCTGGTCCGTGCTGGCAGCGCTTGCGGTTGCAAGCCTCGGCTTCAGTCTTTTGGTCGCAAGGCTCGCTTTCAGCTCGCGCCGTCATGCGGTGGTGACCGGCGGCGAACAGATGATCGGCCTCGCCGGTACGGTCGATAGCTGGACGGGGGCCGGCGGCTACGTCTACGCCCACGGCGAGCGCTGGCAGGCCGTCAGCACGGAAACGCTGACGAGAGGCGAGAATGTGAAGGTCATCGGGCGGAACGGACTGACGCTCGAAGTGATCCGCGACGGGCAAAAGGCATAGCACTGCGGATCCGGTGAGGGCCCCGGTTAAAGCGCCCGGAATGGAGGAATGGTCATGGACATGTTCGGGAGCCTTGCTCCTTTTGCCGCGTTGCTGGTGCTTATCATTCTCGTCATCGCCTATTCGATCCGGATCCTGCGCGAATACGAGCGCGGCGTGGTTTTCACTCTTGGCCGGTTCACCGGCGTCAAGGGGCCGGGCTTGATACTGTTGGTGCCCTATGTGCAGCAGATGGTGCGGGTCGATCTCAGGACCCGGGTGCTGGACGTGCCGAGCCAGGACGTCATTTCCCATGACAACGTTTCGGTTCGCGTCAGCGCCGTAATCTATTTTCGGGTGATCGACGCCGAGAAATCGACGATCCAGGTCGAGGATTTCATGATGGCGACCAGCCAGTTGGCGCAGACCACCCTGCGTTCCGTGCTCGGCAAACATGATCTCGACGAGATGCTGGCCGAGCGCGACCGGTTGAACGACGATATTCAAAAGATCCTCGACAGCCAGACGGATGCGTGGGGCATCAAGGTGGCGACCGTGGAAATCAAGCATGTCGATATCAACGAGAGTATGGTCCGGGCGATTGCCCGCCAGGCCGAAGCGGAGCGCGAACGGCGCGCCAAGGTGATCAATGCCGAGGGCGAGCAGCAGGCGGCTACCAAGCTGCTCGAGGCCGCCGAGATCCTGTCGCGGCAGCCTCAGGCCATGCAGTTGCGCTATCTGAGCACGTTGAACGTCATTGCCGGCGAGAAGAACTCAACCGTCATCTTCCCGTTCCCGATGGAGCTCGGCGGTCTGCTGGGCTTCAAACCCGACAAGCCGACCGGCTCGACCCAGGGGTGATCAGGCTGCTGCCCGGTCAAGCTGGGCGACCTTCAGCAGGTCGTCGACGGCACCAGGAGCTGCCGCCAACACCGGTGCCCAATGCGTCAGCGCCTCGCCGCGCGTCGGGAAGGGCAGCGTCCAGCCGCCGGCTTCCGTCACCAGGCAATAGCCGCCAAGGCAGTCCCAGGCATGCATGTAGGGTTCGTAGTAACCGACGAGGCGACCTGCCGCCACATAGGCGATCATCAGTGCGCCGGAACCGTTGCGCATGAAGTTGCCGCCGTTCGAGAGCAAGCGCTCGACGATGGCGCCCATCTCGCCAGGTTTCACCTGATCGTTTGCGCCAAGCCCGGTGACGGCGTTGCGGATCGTGCGTGTGCCATCGAGACGAAGCGGTTTTCCGTTCAGCGTTGCGCCCTTGCCCGCTGCGGCGGCGTAGAGTTCCTGATGGCAGGGTGAATGGATCACGCCGATCACGGGCTTTTCCGCATACACGACGGCGATCGAGACGCACCAGTTAGGCATGCCGTTGACGAAGGGCGTGGTGCCGTCGATCGGATCGAGTACCCACGTGAATCCGGATGTGCCGTCGAGAAGACCGTGCTCCTCGCCGAGCACGCCATCGTCAGGAAACGCGGCGGCGATCTTGTCGCGGATCAGCGTCTCGACGTTGCGGTCGGCGATCGACACGACGTCGTGCGCGTCGCGCTTGGTTTCGATGACGAGCGTTTCACGCTTCAGGAAGTAGTCGAAGGCGAGCCGGCCGGCCTCCTCGGCCATGGATTTGGCAAGCGCGAACCGGGCGTCGAGGCCGGCAATTTCAGCAGTCATGCAAGTGTCCTTCTCGTATCCAGTTGTAAAAAGTCATGCGTCAATCAAAGCCAGGCCGCGGTTGCGAAAACCGATCGCGACCTCCGTTGCTGGAGATAGCATTTCCTCGACCGCCTGATCGACAACAAACAGGAGGCCGGTTGCCGTTTCGACCTCGTATTCGACATGGCCGCCGAGATAGGCGGCGCTGCTGATCGTGCCGGAAAGGGCAGCACCCTTGGCCGGCGTCAGCGTCACCGCATTCGGCCGCACCGCCAGCTTCGACGGGCCGGGACGCGCGTTCCGCGAGGGCAGGCGGTGTTCGAAGCCGCCGATGCGGATCGTTGCCTGACCGGCGTCAGCCGCTGTCACTTCGCAGGGCAGCACGTTGGCCTCGCCCATGAAGTCGGCGATGAAAGTGGAGGCGGGCGCCTCATAGAGGTCGCGCGGCGCGCCTTGCTGTGCGATCGCGCCATCCTTCATGACGATGATGCGATCGGAAACCGCAAGTGCCTCGTCCTGGTCGTGGGTGACGTAGACGGCGGTAAAGCCGAGGCGCTGCTGCAACTCGCGGATTTCGGTGCGCACCTTGCGGCGTAGCCGCGCGTCGAGGTTGGAGAGCGGCTCGTCGAGCAGCAGCACCTGCGGTTCGAGCACGAGCGCGCGGGCAACAGCGACGCGCTGCTGCTGGCCGCCCGAAAGTTCGGCCGGGAGCCGCTGGCCGAGACCGCCGAGGCCGACGAGCTGCAGGCCTTCCTCTGCACGCTCGCGGGCTTCCTTCTTCTTGATCCCCGAGGATTCCAGCCCGTAAGCGACATTGTCGAGCGCCGACATATGCGGGAACAGCGCATAGGACTGGAAGACCATGGAGACGTCGCGTTCGTTGGCCGGCAGCATGGTCACGTCCTTGCCGCCGATCAGGATCCGGCCGGCGGACGGGTGTTCGAGGCCTGCGAGCATGCGCAGCGTCGTCGTCTTGCCACAGCCGGAGGGGCCGAGCAGGGTCACGAGCGTACCCGGCTCGATGGTGAGCGACAGGTCGTGGATGGCGGTGAAGCTGCCGAACTGCTTGCGCACGTTCTGGAAGACGACCGAGCCGGTGCGCGGGGTGTTCGTGTGGGTGCTCATGCGGTTTTCTCCTGGGAGATGGTGTTGGACGAACGGGCCGGAGCGGCGCCGAGGACGCGGTTTTCGCGCCTCAGCTTGCGTTCGCCGACGAGGAGTTGCAGGCCGGTGATGACGGTGATCATCACCAGGATGAGGGCCGAGGAGTAGGCGATCGCCACGCCGAACTCGCCGTTTTCGACAAGGCCGACGATGTAGGCGGTTGCCATGTTGTATTCGGCGCTGACGAGGAAGACGACGGCGCTGATCGAGGTGATCGCCCGGACGAAGGAATAGACGAGGGCAGCGACGATGGCCGGCCTCAAAAGCGGCAGGATGACCTTGCGCAGCGTGCGGAAGCTCGTTGCCCGAAGTGTCAGCGATGCCTCGTCGAGGCTCTTGTCGAGCTGGCTCATGGCCGCAATCCCGCCGCGTACGCCGACCGGCATGTTGCGGAAGACAAAGCAGGCAACGAGGATCAGCGCCGTGCCGGTCATTTCGAGCGGCGGCAGGTTGAAGGCGATGATGTAGCTGATGCCGATGACCGTGCCGGGGATGGCGAAGCTCAGCATCAGTGCGAACTCGAAGACGCCGCGGCCGGCAAAGCGCTGGCGCACAATGAGATAGGCCGTGAGCAGCCCCACCAGCGCCGTCAACGGAGCTGCGATCAGCGAGATCTCCATGGTCGTCCAGAAGGAGTTCCAGGCAACGCCGGTCCAGGCGATCGCGCCGTCGGCAAAGGAGATCGAGAAGGCCTTGGCGTAGTGGTCGAGCGTCAGCGAATTGTCGAGGCCCCAGGTTTTCACGAACCCGCCGAAGAGGATCATGCCGTAGACGACGACGGTGAAGATCATCCAGGGGATGACGATCGCGTGGACGCCGATCGAGATGGAGCGTGGTAGTGCGCTGTGGGCACCGGAGTCACCCTTGCCGGTCACGGTCGAATAATTCTTGCCGGCGAGCCAGTAGCGCTGCGCCAGGAAGGCCGAAAGCGTGAAGCAGAGCAGGATGATTGCCAGAACCGCCGCGCGGGACGGATCGTTCTGCGCGCCGACGACGGCAAAGAAGATTTCGGTCGAGAGCACGCCGTGGCTGCCGCCGAGCACCAGCGGATTACCGAAATCTGCCATGCTTTCGATGAAGCCGATGAGGAAGGCGTTGGCGAGGCCGGGTTTCATCAGTGGCAGCGAAACGTTCCAGAAGGTGCGCCAGCGATCGGCGCGCAACGTCTGCGACGCTTCTTCCATCGACGGGCTGACGCCTTCGACGACACCGATCAGCACGAGGAAGGAGATCGGCGTGAAGGAAAGGACCTGAGCGATCCAGATGCCCGTCAGGCCATAGAGCCAGCGGCCGGGCTCGATACCAAAGGCGTCCGAGAGAAACTCGGTGACGACGCCGGCGCGGCCGAAGAGCAGGGTCAGCGCCAGGCCGATGACGAAGGGCGGCGTGATGATCGGCAGCACCGTCAGAAGCCGCATGCCCTTCTTGAAGGGGAAGCGGGTGCGGGTGGCGACAAGCGCGAAGGCAAGGCCGAGCAGCGTCGAGCCGGATGCGGTCATCAGCGCCAGCCACAGGGTTCGCCAGGCGACGCCGCAGCGGCCCTCGCCGACGACGCAGCTCAAACTCCAGATCGAGGCGTCCTGGATGTTGCGGATGAACCCGTCCGGCTTGAACGAACCATCGAAATCCTGGACGGACGCGGCAAACATGCTGCCGACCGGGTAGAAGACGAAGACGATCACGAGGGCAACGAGCAGGGAAATCGCCGCCACGATGAAGGCGTCGCCCTTCAGCACGCCGCGCTCGGCAAGTCCGAAGGCGAACATCAGAATGAAGGCAAGTGCCAGAAGCACGGAACCCGCGCCCATCGACGGCTGACCGTCCAAAAGTGGCCCGAACAGGGTCTCGCTGATCGTCCAGGTCCAGCCGGTGAAGCCGATCGCGAGCCCCTGGAGGGCGAGATAGAGGACGCCGGTTGCGCCAGCGATGGCAAGCAGAAGCCCGCGGTGGGCGGGATCGCGGACAAAGCGTGCTGCAGCGCAGATGCCGAGCAGCACCAGCGCCACGATCAGCCACGGCTTACCATGGGCGAAGATCTGCATCAGGCCGGGGGCAACGGCCGGATCTCCCGGGAAGTCGGCAAGCCAGCCGAGGCCGAAGAAGCCGCCTTCGATGCGATACCAGGGGACCGCCAAGAATGCGGCCAGTCCGAGCCCGAGCGTGAGGTCGAGCCTGCGGTTGCGATGTTCCATGACGGTCCTCGCGCAATTTGAAATGAAAGATGATGTGGCATCGCATCGCCGCGGCGCCTGCCGGAAGCGATGAACGACGGTTGGGACCGTTGGGCGGCGCGGCCGGATCGATCATCCGGCCGCGCCGTTCAGGTCGCTATCAGTTGGCGGTAGCGCCGACTTCGCGATCCCAACGCTCAAGCAGAGCCTTGCGCTTCTCGGCGTCGCCGAAGGTGGCGAAGTCGTAGTCGATCAGCTTGATGTCCTCGAACTTCGGTGCTTCCTTCGGCACTTCGGCCGACTTGTTGGACGGCAGCTGGAAGGACTTGGCGTCCTTCATGCGCGACTGGACCTCGGGCTTCAGCGCCCAGTCGTACCAGGCCTTGGCATTGTCCAGGTTCTTGGCGCCGCGGATGATCGACATCGAGCCGATCTCGTAGCCGGTGCCTTCGCAAGGCGCGATCGACTTGACCGGGAAGCCTTCGGCAGTCTGCGCCACTGCGTCGTGCATGAAGACAATGCCGAGGCCGGCTTCGCCGCGTGCGGCCGCCTTCACCGGCGCCGAGCCGGACTTGGTGTACTGCGCGATGTTGCCGTTGAGCTTCTTCAGATAATCGAAGGCCTGGTCCTCGCCCATGATCTGCACCAGCGAGGCAAGCGCGGTATAGGCGGTGCCGGAAGAATTCGGGTTGGCCATCTGGATCTCACCCTTCAGCGAGGCGTCGAGCAGGTCGGCCCAGCATTTCGGCTCTTTCAGGCCTTTCTTCGTGAAGATCTCGGTGTTGTAGCCCCAGCCGAGTGCGCCGGCATAAACACCGACGGTGCGATAGCCGGAGCCTTCAGCCTGCTTCTTCGCCCAATCCTGGAGCTGGTCCAGCATGGGCGACTTGTATTCGAGCGTCAGGCCGTCGGAGGCCGCCTGCAGATGCGGGTCGCCGGTGCCGGCCCACCAGATATCGGTCTTCGGGTTGCGCGCCTCCGCACGGATCTTGGCATAGGTCTCGCCCGAAGACAGGCGAACCATGTTGACCTTGATGCCGGTTTCCTTCTGGAAATCGCCGGTCATCTGCTCGCAGATCACCACGTCCGCGGAGCAGATGAGGTTGAGGCTGCCGGCAGCCTGGGCCGGCAGGGCGGTAAGCGCCGTCCCCGCGAAGAGCATGAGGGAAAGGGTTGTCGTTTTCATTGGGGCATCCTCCTGTTGCCTGTTTTGAAACTGGTCTGAACGAGACACGGCGCGGCCATCGGCCTGCCCACCGGGCGGCACGTTCACGATTTCGGTTTTGTGGTTTTGCCAGAGCGGGATAGGGGGAAGATCTGCGCGATCCTTCGCCTGCGTCCCGCTCCAGTTTATTCGGCGGTCAGTTCGTCGCGGCGATCTCCGCGTCGAACCTTTTGAGCAAGCGACTTCGTTCTTCCGGCGAGCCGAAGGTGGCGAAGTCGTAGTCCACCATTTTGATCATCGAGATATCAGGTGCGGCGAGCGGCAGGCTCGAGCGCGCATTGGACGGCACCTGGTTCTGGCCGGAGGCAGCACCCGTGCCCTGGCCTTCCGGACTGAGCGCGAAGTCGACGAAGCTTTTCGCCGCGTCCAGATGACGCGCGCCCTTGACGATGCTGACGGCGCCGATCTCATAGCCGGTCCCCTCGCAGGGGGCGACGATGACGAGCGGTGAGCCTGCCTGTTTTTGGGTGACGGCATCGTGCATGAACGAAATGCCGATCAGCGTTTCTCCGCGCGCTGCCGCTTTCACAGGCGCAGAACCGGCGGTCGTGTACTGGTCGATGTTGCGATTGAGCGCCACGAGGAAGCGGAAGGCTTCATCTTCGCCGAAGAGCTGAACCAGTGTCGCAAGCGTGGTAAAGGCGGTGCCGGAGGAGCTCGGGTTGCCGCTGCGGATGCGACCGCGATACGCCTTGTCGGCGAGGTCCTTCCAGCAGGTCGGCGCCGGCAACTTCAGTGCATGCAGAAGATCGGCGTTATAGGCGAAACCGAGCGCTCCGGCGTAGATGCCCGCCGATCGGCCGCCAGATATGGCGAAGAAGTTCTGAGCCCAGGGCAACATGTCGTGTTCATGCGCCGGCTGGTAGGGTTGAAGCAGGTTTTCGGATCCGGCCTGCAGATGGGTGTCGCCCGTGCCGCCCCACCAGACATCGACGGTCGGTGCATCTTTCTCGGCGCGCAACTGGTTGAGAATGTCGCCTGTGCTCCTGCGCGTCATCGAGATTTCGAGGCCGGACTTCGTTTCGAACGCCGTCTTCATCGTGGCGCACCACGCCTCGTCGACACCGCACAACACGGTGAGTGCCGGCGCCGTCAGGCCTGTGGTGGCGGTGCACAGCCACAGGGCCACGCCCGCACCGATAGCGGTAATGCCTCTCACGATGTCCTCCCATTTGGAACGCTTCCGTCCCAATCTCCGCAGTCAGGATGTCGATATTCCCCGCCTGTCGCAATCGGAGAATGGTTACCGTTCTTACAGCCTCGGGTGCTCCGCGCCGTTTCAAAATTACACAGATTACAAATATGACAAATCACATAATGTGAGCTGCTTTGAACATTGGAACGGCCCCGCCTATGATGGGGGCGGGAGGACGTGCATGCTGAGTGAGAGGATACGGATTCTGATCGTCGAGGACGATCCGGACATGGCGGAGCTCATTTCCGATCTGGTGGAAGCGGAGGGTTGGCAGCCGCTGACCGCGCCGTCGGCAGAGGCGGCAGCCAATGTTCTGGCGCGCGAGGCGGTGCATCTCGTGCTTGTCGACCATAACCTGCCGGGCACTTCGGGCCGCACTTTTGCGCAGCGGCTGCGGGCCCGAACCAATATCGGCATCGTCATGGTGACGGCGGCAGGCAGTGCTGCCGACCGGGTGCTGGGACTGGAGACGGCGGCGGACGATTATGTCGTCAAGCCGTTCGAGCCGATCGAACTGACGGCACGCATTAAGGCCGTTCTCCGACGGACCTATCCGTCGCTCAAGCCGGAGCGGGAAAGCGAACGCGAACACGAGCCGACATCGCTGAAACTCGGTGACTGGTCGATCGACCTCAGGAGCCGTCGGGCGGTTTGCCTGACCGATCCCTCGAGGTCGCTGACGAGCGCCGAGTTCGCGCTGCTCGAAATCCTGGCGGAGACGCCGAACATGCCCGTCGACCGCGCGCAGATCCTCGATCGTCTCGGCGCCGAAAGCGACCGCTACATCGACCGCAACGTCGATGTGCTCGTGCTGCGGCTCCGGCGCAAGATCGAACGCAACCCGGATCTGCCGCGCCACATCAAGACGCGGCGCGGCAAAGGCTACGTGCTCGATACCGACGATCGCGAGCCGAAGCCGTGATCATTCGCCCGTTTCTCTCGTCGATCGCCTTCCGGCTGCCCTTCGCGATCGTTTTCATCTGCGTGCTCGTCTTCGGCCTGGCGACCGTCGCGGTCTTCGGCCTGCAGCGCGCGCGAGACGAGATGGCGGCCTATGGGCTGCAGGCGTTTTCCAGCCTTGCGCGGGCTTCGCTCGTGTCGCGCCAGGTTTCCGACCTCGTGTCGAGCGCGCCGTTCCTGATGAACGCCACTTCGCCCTATCGGGTTTCGAGCGAAAGCCGCTCGGTGGTTGCCCAGGTCGATGCGCTGTTGCGCGCCATGGCGCCGCACAACGGCGATGCGGCCGTCAAAGGTTTTGCGAGCGCCCATATCATCGAACTCCTGGAGACGATCCGCACGCAGACGATGACGTTGGCGGGCGACGCGGAGTCGGCCCAGCAGCACAAGGCTGAAGCGGCCGCGGCGCTCGGCGAGATCGCGACCGGTAACGGCATGGCCGATGCAGACTTCCGTCGCCGGCTCAATGCGATCGTGCAATCGGCGTCCAATTCCGACAGCCTGTTTCAGCTCGGCGAGTTGCGCCGGCGCTACGTTGCAGAGACCTCGCCGCGCCTCGAACATGCCGCGCCTGACGTCCGCATTTCCGCAGCGGAGATTGCGCCCTATGAACGGGTGTTTGAAGCGCAGACCCGCTATCTCCTGGAAATGTTTGCCATTCGCGCCGCCGTCGCGCGGTTGCACACCGTCTCGCGTGACCTCTCGCATGCGACGGAAACACAGAGCGAGGCCGTCGCCCGCGCCCTCAACGACGATCTCGTTTCCACCTCCGACGCGCTTAGCCGCCTGCTCGTCATCGTCGCCGTTGCCGCACTTCTCGTGCTGGTCATGGCGATCTTCTCCATTCGTTCAGTCATGCGCGTGTCGCGCGGCATCGTCTCGCTGTCCAACGGCATGAATGCATTGGCCGAGGGCCGCCGGGACGTCGACCCACCGACCTACAAGGGATCGGAAACGGAGTTCGTCCAGCTGTTGGAGGCCTTCAGTGCGTTCCGCGAAAGCGTCGAGCGCGTGTCGCGGCTTCGCCGTACGGCGGAGGCGGCGGCGCGTACCATTCGCTCCACCTTCCGCAACATGAACGAGGGCATTGCACTCTTCGATCCGAGCGGCAGGCCGATCACGATGAACCGGCGTGTCATGGAGCTCGTCGGTTGGCCGGGTTCGGCGCGGAAGCTGCCGCTGCGCAACTTCGTGAGCCCGATGCCCGAGATCGATCCGGCGTTGCTGCCTGCCGATCGCGACGCGGGCACGCTTGGTGACCGGCTCGTGCTCAGGCATCGCTCCGACGCCGGCCGTGTGACGGAGGTCTCGCTGTCGCGGCAGCCGGATCGCGGCATCGTGCTGCTGGCGCGGGATGTCACCGACATGGATCGGCAGGAGGCCGAAGCGGCCAAGGCCCAACGCCTCGATGGCATCATGCGCATGACGCACCAGGTAAGCCACGAAGTCGGCAACATGATCGGCATCATCACCGGCAGTCTGGGGCTCCTGGAGCGGGATACGGGTTTCAACGATCGGCAGAAGCGCCACATCGCCCGCATCCGCAAGGCGGCCGATCGTGGACGTTCGCTTGCCTCGAGCATGTTGTCCATCGGCAGCCAGCACCCGATCCAGCCGGGCGCGCTGGAGGTTGGCGCGGTGTTGCGTGGGATGGCCGACGTGTTGGAAATCGCCGTCGGCGAGAAATGCCGCCTGGCCTTCGAGATCGCCGACGACCTGCCCAATGTGCATCTCGATGCCGCACTGTTCGAGCAGGCGATCCTCAATCTCTGCCTCAATGCCGCCGCCGCCATGCCGCTCGGCGGAACGATCCTCATCCGCGCCGTCAGCGCGGATGAGGATGTCGTCGTCTCCGTCACCGACGATGGCATCGGCATGTCGCCGGAAGCGGCGGACAAGGCGTTCGAGCCCTATTTCACCACGCGTGACGAGGAGGGTGGGGCCGGCCTCGGCCTCGCGGTCGTCTACGGCTTCGTCCGGCAAAGCGGAGGCGACGCCCGTATCCTCTCCCAGCCGGGGAGGGGAACGACCGTCGAGCTGGTTTTTCCGAGCTGAAACGGCTTCAAGAGTCGGTTGGCAGCCTATCGATTTCGCCGCCGCCAGAGCCGCTGGACGGCGGCATCGATGCGCTCGCCATTGTCGGTGAAGACAGACCAGAGCCAGGTCATCAGCCATAGCATTATCAGCCAGGCGAGCACGACGTCGGAGAGGAAGTGTGCGCCAAACACGATGCGGTTGAGTGAGAAGGCAAGGATCAACGGGATGAGAGCGACGATCGTCGCAAGGCGCCAATGAACAGGCAGAAGCAGGGCAAGCGCTATGAGGGCGATCGCTGTTGCGGACTCGCCAGAAGCAAAGGAGCAGCTGCGCGAGCAGGCGCTTGAGACCTGCCAGGCGGGCGTGAACGGCAGACTGCCGCCGAAGTCCGTGATGTCGTAGGGACGGGCGCGGCCGATCAGCCGCTTGAATGCCTGGATCAGGAGGCCCGGACCGAGAGCATAGAATGTAAGGAAGAACAGTGCCTTGTGCGGACGCAATAACCGCGGACGCGGTGTGAGTGCCTGAACGACCAATAGGGACAGGACGCAGGGCAGGATGAAATACGGCAGGAGGCGATTGAAGTCGCGAAGTGCGCGCAGCGCGGGCTCGCGGGAAAGCGGAAAGTCACCCGCTGCGGAGGCCGCCCAGCGCGAGACGACGAGGTCCATGCCGGGAAAGGCCATGAAGACGAAAGCCGCGCAAATGGTCAGCGCGCCGGCAACGGCGATCGGCTGATCCTCCATGCGGGCACGGGCTAGCCCGGCGCATAGACCCGGGCTGGCGCGCAACCGTCGGATGCCGTTTGCAGATATTGCCGTGGATTGAAAAAGGCTAGACATGCCGGTCGCTCGCAGTTTGTCGGTGTGTGCGGGCCGGACATTTGCTCCGCTCTGTCAAGGGTAAGCGAAGGATCAGGGAGCTCTTGGCGCGCGGGGCAAAAGGGTTGTCGAATACACCTTTTGGTTGATCGTGTGCGGCGATCGCCGATGGGCATCCCTTGCGCTCCGGTGCCGATTGTCAAGAAATGGCGGAGATTTGTCGGGGGCTCTATCCGGAAGGCCGCCGAAGCGGCCACGGCGCTGCCCGGACGAATTGCATGTCTGTTCCATTCGTCCCATAAGCTGCTGATCACAACATCGGGCCAGGGAGTTGGTTTATGGTCGACAAGGGTCTCATCCTTCTGGCGGAGGACGAGCCGGAGATAGCGCAGATCCTGGACGCCTATCTCGTGCGGGATGGCTTCCGGACGGTGCGCGCCGCCGACGGTGAAACGGCACTGACGCATCATGCGGTGCTGTCGCCAGACCTGGTCCTGCTCGACGTGCGCATGCCGAAGCTCGATGGCTTCGAGGTCCTTGCCCGCCTGCGCCGCGAAGGCAACACGCCGGTTATCATGGTTACGGCGCTCGCCGAGGACCTCGACCGGCTGGCCGGCCTGAGGCTCGGGGCCGACGACTATGTGGTCAAGCCGTTCAACCCGCAGGAGGTGGTGGCGCGCGTCAACGCCGTACTTCGGCGCACCCGCAACGGCGCCGGCGCGACGGTGCTGCGCTTCGAAAACGTGGAGGTCGATCTCGACGCCCACGTCGCCTTCGTCGAAAAAAGCGGTCGCCGCCATTCGGTGCCGCTGACGCTCAGCGAATTCCGCATCCTCGCCCACATGATCCGCCGGCCGACACATGCCTTCGACCGCGCCGATATCCTCGACGCCTGCCTGCCGGACAGCGACGCGCTGGCTCGCACGGTCGATACCCACATCGCCAATCTCAGGCGCAAGCTTGAGGATCTCGGCGCCAGCGGTTTCTTCAGTGCTGTTCGCGGTGTCGGCTATCGCTTCGTGGAGCCAAGATGAAGATCAGCCTCTCGCGCCTGCCGCTCGGCATCCTCACGGCCCTGGTGACGATCGTCCTGCTCATCATCAGCGTGTTCATCATCTATGCCGGCGTCGACTACATGGAGCCGCGTCTGGAGGCGAGACTGCTGGAGCGGATGCCGCCCGAGGCGGCCCAGGCCTATACCGATTTCAATGCCGGCAAGCTGCCGAGCCAGGAATCGCTGCAGAAATTGCTCTCGACCATGCCGGAACTCGAGGAGTGGGCCAACTGGGAGGTGGACAAGATCATTCTCGGCTTCGGAATGACTGCGGTGACCTTTTGCGGGCTCGTCGGCTATTGGCTGGCGCGCAAGATCAGCCGTCCGCTCGAGGTGCTGGCGCAGGCGACGCAGAACCTTAGGGCGGGCGATTTCGCCGTGCGTGTCGGATCGATCCGCAAGGGTGCCAAGGAGGTGGCAACGCTCGTGAAGACCTTTGACGAACTGGCGGCCGAGCTTGAGAACATGGAGAACAGGTTGCGTTTCAACACGATGGCGGTGGCCCACGAGTTGCGCACGCCGCTGACGATCCTGCAGGGCAATCTTCAGGGGATGGCCGACGGCGTCTTTCCCCTGGAACAGCAGAGGGTGCAGCAACTGTTGCTGCAGGTTGAGGGGCTTTCGGCCTTGGTCGAGGACTTGCGGACCCTGTCGCTCGCTGCGGGCCAGAAACTGGTCACGCAGTGTCAATCGGTCGATCTCGCTGCCGAGGCTACCCAGGTTCTCGGAGCGTCCTGCACCTTGCTCGGATCCGCCGGCATGTCGGTCGAGACGGCGCTGGAGCCGGTGCGGGTCTCAGGAGATTCGCAGCGCCTGCGTCAGGCGCTGCTGGCGCTGATCGAGAACGCCACACGCTACGCTGCAAGTGGCGGCGTGCTGCGGTGTGAGACTGGACGCCGCGGCACGGATGAAGCCTTCATCCGATTGCTGGATCGCGGTCCCGGGCTGCCGGACGATGTTTCGACCCACTCGATCGATCTTTTCTGGCGTGGCGATGCCTCGCGCTCGCGGGCGACAGGCGGTACCGGCCTCGGCCTTTCCGTCGTTCAGGCGATCGCCAAGGCGCATGGCGGACGGCTGGAATTCGCATCCCGGGCCGGTGGCGGTGCCGTCATCACCATCGTCCTGCCGCGCGCCATTCCGGCTTGAGGGCCGGCGTGGCAGGCTGTTTCTTGGTGCCGTGAGCGAAAGCGCGCCGGTTTCTGCGGAGGCTGCGTCAGGCTCGCAGGTTCTGCGCTCAATTGCCGACTGCTTCTCCGCAAATCCTTGACAGTCCCCGGGCAAACCCAGGCTGGCCGAACCAGTCGGCGAGTTTGCTCTCAAGGATTGCACCATGTCCCTGGAAATCAGGCAGGAATACAGCGCGGATCTGCGGTTGCCCGTTCAAGACAGCACGACCTTCGGCGGCGAGCCGCTATCGTCTCCGGGGCGCTCGCTCCCCGGAACGATCGTCAGAGAGCGGCCGCGCGCCAAAGTATCGATCCTGAGCCACGTCCTGAAGCTCGGCCTCAGGGTGAGCCTGAAACGGGCCATCGTCTTTTCGATGCGGTTTGTACGCCACCCCGCGCTTACGACACGCTGGATCGCCTTTCTCGGCGAGTTCGGTGAGCGCTATCGCTTGGGGCTGCCGCATGATGATCTCGTGCGCAAATCGATCCCCACCTTCTTCCTGCACGGCGCGTCTTCGGGGCAGCGGCTCGATCTGCTGCTCAATCATTTCGATGTGGCGAGCGAGGTCTTGTCGCGCCGCTCGCTGATGGCGCTCTGGCGCGGGGGCACACTGGAGATGGGAACGGTTTCCGGTCGCAGCGAGAACTATCGCATCCAACTGCAGTTGGCAGACCATTGCGGTGCCCGCCACGAGGGCGCCTTCGCGATCAGGCTTCGCCGTCAGAGCGACGACTATGCGCTCTGCACGGTCGGCTTCATCTTCGTGCGTAGCGGTGAGGATACCTACAGCCTTGCGATTGGCGGCATGCAGGGGCCGAAGGGCGAAGATGCGAAACGAGCGCTGATCACCGCAACGCGCGATCTCGGCGGTCTGCGCCCCAAGGATGCGGCACTGCTCGTTCTCCAGGGGTTGGTGGCGGAGGGGCACGCGGCCCTTATCCATGCGGTTTCGAACGAAAAGCATGTGATCAACCGTCGTCGCCTCAAACGGCGCAAGATGATGAGGGCCGATCTCGACAGCTATTGGTACGATCGCGGCGGGGTACCGTCCGAGCCCTTCGGCTTCTGTCTCCCGATTGCAGACGGCAAGGCCGCGCCCGAGGGCAACCGGCGCGACCAGAGCAAGAGGGCGTTTCGCGATATCGGCGCATGGTTCTACTGATGCTAACTGCGTGCCCGCGGGGCATGCGCCAGCTTTCCACGGCAACGGTCGCAACGTAGGGTGGCGTCTTTCGAATCAAGTATATTTTGGAGATT